>DASRAT010000970.1:0-4487 GCA_035638015.1 Gemmataceae bacterium
GCTGGGCCACAAACACGGTCTCAAGGTCATCGACGACATCGGCAGCGGGGCCTTGATTGATTTTTCTCGTTTCGGTTTTCAGGGCGAGCCGGTGGCCAGGGCCAGCATCGAAGCGGGCGCCGATGTCGTGCTGTTCAGTGGCGATAAGCTGCTCGGCGGCCCGCAAGCGGGCATTCTCGCCGGGAAGGCGGAGTGCATTCAAAAAATCGAAAAAGATCCGCTGATGCGCGCCTTCCGCTGTGACAAAATGACATTGGCCGCATTGGAGGCGACGCTGCGTCTGTATCTTCACGAAGAACGGGCCTTGCGGGAAATTCCGACGCTGGGCATGCTGACAACTTCGCTGTCCGAATTGCACAAACGCGCCCACGCCCTGGCGGAGCAACTGCGACGGCTCAAGGGTCTGGCGTTGGTGCAAGTTGGCGAGGATCAAACGTATGTCGGCGGCGGATCATTGCCCGATCAAGCCCTGGCCACGTTCGTGATTGAGTTGACGGCCCGCGAGCTTGGCGATGATGCCTTGGCACATCGGCTTCGCATCGGCAACCCGTCGGTGCTGGCCCGGGTGCGAGACGGCAAGGTCGTGTTGGATGTGCGCACTGTTTTTCAGCGTCAGGAAAGCGAACTGGTGGAAGCGGTGCGGGCTGCCGTGGAAGCCAACGCAGAAAGGTGACCATCATGCAACGATTAAGCAATTATTTGCTGTCCGGAGTCGGCGTGCTGCTTTGCTGCTGGGCAGCCTGGTCCTTCGTCCAACAGGAACGCCCCAAATCGGAGGAGAAAACCGTGAAAGTCAAAGTGATCAATGCAGAGGGCAAGCTTGTCGGCCCCGTTGAAACGGCCAAAATCGTCAAGACCGACGCTGAATGGCAGAAATTGCTCACGCCCGAGCAATTCAAAATTGCGCGGTCCAAGGGGACCGAAGCCCCCTTCTGCGGCACGCTGCTGGACAACAAAAAAGAGGGCGTCTATTCCTGCGTTTGTTGTGGATTGCCGCTGTTCAAGTCGGATTCCAAGTTCAACTCCGGCACCGGTTGGCCGAGTTTCTTTCAACCGGTGGCCGCAGAAAACGTCGTAACCCACAAGGATGTCAGTCATGGCATGGTTCGCGAGGAGATTGTCTGCGCCCGCTGTGATTGTCATTTAGGGCACGTATTTGACGACGGGCCAGCACCGACCGGGTTGCGGTATTGCGTCAATTCGGAATCGCTGGCGTTCACGGAGGAGAAGGACTTGAAGAAGCTGGCCGATCCCGCAGCAAAATAGCTCCCCTTTCCCCGGTACTTCGGGGAGAGGGGTTGGGGGTATTAGGAAGGGGGTGGTCCCATGAAGACATTTGTGGCTTCGGCGGTTTTTGCGCTTTGCATAGTGAGCATTGCAACAGCGGACAAATTCAACGCCTACATTACCAAGGTGGAAGACAATACGGTGTACTACAAAAAGAAATTACCAAAGGCAAAAGGAGGCAATTGGCTCGAAGAAAAGGCCGACGCGATTCTTGGCGTAAAGACTTACAACAGCGTAATCAATTACCACGATTACCCGCCGACACGTTTGGAGGCTACAGAAGAAATCGCCGGTGGCCTAAAAAACGAAGTATTCAGCAAGATAAGCGACAAGGGGATGTTCGCTGAATTGATTATTAATGACTTCGGCAAGATCACTCAAGTTGTCGTCGGCCCATCGAAATGATGCGGAGAGCTGACTGCCTTTTGCAAGAACACTTCCAGTTCTCGAATGCCTTCGCTGTTCTCATAAATCAAATGGTTTGCATCAGTAATTCGCCGCCGCATGGCTTCGCGATAATCGGCATCGGTCCCGAGCCGCAATGCGATCTTGACGTATTCCTCCGGCTCATTCGCCACGCAATCCAGGACTCCCATTTGCCGGTAAAGCGAATAGGTAATTCGCCCCCGCAGGAACGGCGTCGGCAAAGTCACAATCGGCGTCCCCATCGCCAGGCCTTCGTAGCTAGTGTTGCCGCCGCCGAAGTGGAGCGGGTCCAAAAGCAGATCGGACACCGCCAGCAGATTCAGAAAGTCCCCAAATGACAACGGCGGCAAAAATTGGATGCGGTCCAATACATCGGGCAGGGTGTGGGCGAAACGCTGTTTGAGAAGCTCAACCCATGTGGCATTTGGTCCTTCAAGCAGCACAAGCTTGCCCTGAGGATCGCCGCGGAGAATGTTGCCGAGCACTGCATCAAATTCCGGATGAAACTTGAACAAGCTTTGCGGACAGGCGTAAACGTGATCGTTTTCTGCCAGCCCGAAATGACTTCTGTCTTTGAGCGGCTCAGGAGCTTCAGGGCGGTAGTAGTAAATCGATGAGGTTTTGAGGCGGATCAGCGTCTCCGTGTAGTGTTGGTCCGATTCTTCGGTTTCCAAATCCGCGCAGGAAATAAAGTAATCGATGGTGTCGATGCCGGTGGTGACGGGATGGCCCCAGGTCACGCACTGGACGGGCGCCAGCCGCGAATGCGCCAGTGCCAGGCTGATCGACTCCATGCCGAGGTCGGTGTAGAACAGCACATCTAATTGTTGCTGGGCGATGATTTGCGCCGCCAGCAGATAATGGGCGGGCAAGGCCACATAATGATCCGCGTGACGCTGGATCCATTGCGCCACCTCATCGGTATGATGGCCGATGGACAGGACTGTCACGTCAAATAACTCCCGAGACAGCTTGGCGATCAGGCCACGCATCAAGCGGCCAATCGTGTGGTGCTTGAATAGCCGTGAAAGAAAGCCGATCTTGATTTTGCGTGATCCGTCATAAACCGGGCGAAAAAAGGCTGGTTGTCCCACAGGCCGGAAAAGCCGCGCGAAGTCACGCTGGATGTCGCGGTCGTTTAACCCCTGATAGGCGAGGTAGAACAAGTTGGGGACTTCAACAGCAGGCTCATCGGTGGCCAGGTCCACGACGACATTTTCTTGATGCAGCCGGTGGAGATCGTCGACCAACTGTTGCCGGTGTTCCAGCATTTCCGATGTCGATTGGTAAAGTGGCGGCAGCATCGTGGCCAGAAGGACCCGCACCTTATTGCTGGGCCGCAACCGCAATGCCGTCTGGCAGTGAGCGGCCGCCTCGGCCAGGTGCGATTGAGCGTAATGAGCCGCGCCAAGGTTGAGATGCGCTTCGACGTAGGACGGATCGAGCTCAAGGGCCTGTTCGAAGGTGGTGATCGCCTCGTCTTGCTTTTTGAGTTGGCTGAGGGCAATGCCCAAATTGTTGAGTGCGGTGGTGTGATTTGGGGCTTGCGCCAGCGCCTGACGGCAATGGTCGATTGCCTCGTCGTGACAGCCTTTGGAATTCAGCAAATTTGCCATGTTGCAATGAGCTTCCACGTCATTGGGATGCCCGCTCAAGAATTGCCGAAGCAGGGCCTCGGCCTCATCCCATTGGCCTTGTTGTGCCAGCGCGACGCCGAGCATGTGCTCAGCCGTGGGATGACTGCTCCCCAACTGGAGACCGCGACGCAAATTCTCTTCCGCTTCGGCCAGCCGGCCCTGCGTCACGCAAATGCCGCCCAACAGACACCAAAGGTCTCCATGCTGCGGAATGGCTTGCAACAGCTCGCGGTAGAGCGACTCGGCCCGGGCCAGGTCATTGGCCTGCTGGCAGCGCCAGGCCTCGTTGAACAGATCAGTCAACTGGCTCATGGTGGCAGCTCCGGACGTGATCCGTTACAACGATGCCTTCCGCCCGGCCGCCGCGGCTTCCACGGCGCGCTGCAGGAAATGTTCTAATTCGCGAATGCCGGCGCTGTTTTCAAATAGCACCTCATTGGCGGCGAGGAGTTTCTGCCGAATGCTGGCGCGATAGTCGGCGTCGGTCCCTAGCCGCACAGCTTTCTGAACATAGTCCTGGGCGTGGTCTGCCACGCAGTCCAGGCCTTGCATTTGCGAGTACAACGCCAAGGTAATCCGACCCCGCAAAAACTGCGACGGCAACGTCACAATCGGCGTTCCGACGGCCAACCCTTCATAGCTGGAATTGCCACCGCCAAAGTGGAGCGGGTCCAGCAACACATCACACACGGCCAAAAGGTTGATGAAATCCGGCACATCCAACGGCGGCAAAAAGAGAATTCGGTTCGAGCAATCGGGCATGGTCCTGGCAAAACGATGTTGCAAAAGCTCAACCCATTTCGAATTAAGGCCTTGAAGCAATAGGAGCTTGCCGCGGGGATCGGCGCGCAGGATGGAGGCCAAAACTTCATCGAAATCCGGGTGAAACTTGAACAGGCTCTGCGGACAACCGTAAATGTGATCTTCCATGGACAAACCGAAATGGGCCTTGTCCTTGAGCGGCGCGGGCAATTCCGGCCGGTAATAATGAATCGGCAAGGTCTTGAGTCGAACCAGAGTTTCGGTGTATTGAGGCTCGGCCGCGTCGGATTCCAAAGTTTCGCTGGAAATGAAATAGTCGATCGCCTGGATGCCGCTGGTAATGGGGTGGCCCCAGGTGGTGCACTGCACCGGCGC
>DASRAT010000971.1:0-5709 GCA_035638015.1 Gemmataceae bacterium
GTTTGCGCCTGACCAATTGCAGCAGCCGCACTTGACGCTGACCACGCATCACCTCCCACGATTCATCATTGAGAACCAGGATTGGCACCCTTTCGCCGTTAGGCAGCGTCACGTCATTTTGCATCAGCACTCGTTGACTGACGAGCTGATAAATCCAATCGCGAATGTCGACTTTGGTTTTGTCACGCAGCAAGCCATAGGTGCTGAGCTTGTCGTGCCCCAGGCGTGTTACCTTTTCGTTGTTCTCGCCACGCAGCACGGCGATGACGTGACCCATGCCGAAGCGTTCCTTGACGCGTGCCACACATGACAGAATTTTCTGAGCCACAATCAACGCCTCGGGCAGGGGGCTGGTGTCGCCCAGGCACAGGTCACAAGCTGCACAATTGGTCGCGTCGAATTCCTGGCCGAAATAGTTGACCAATGCGCGGTGCCGGCAAATGACACCCCGGGCATAACGGTCGATGTCGTCCAGGTGTTTGAGGGCATTCTTGAGAAACGAGGGATCGGCGCCGGCCTCCTGGGACGACTTCTCCAGGATCGATTTCCAGGTCATGCAATCCGCGCCGGAATGCAGCAATACGCATTCCGCTTCCAGCCCATCGCGGCCAGCCCGGCCTGTCTCTTGCTGATAATGCTCCACCGATTTTGGCATGGTCGCATGCAGCACGAAGCGAATATTGGAGCGGTCGATACCCATGCCAAAGGCAACCGTGGCGACAATCACGTCGATGCGTTCTGCGGCGAACTCGTCCTGCGTTTGCCGGCGCAGGTTGCTGTCCATGCCTGCATGATAAGGCTTCGCTTTGTAGCCTTTTTTGCCCAGCTGGACAGCCAGTTCATCGACATCGCGGCGGCTGAGGCAATAGATAATGCCCGCCTCGCCTTGATGACGCTGCAACACCTCCAAGACCTGAGTGAGCTGACTATGCCGCGGCAACACGCGGTAGTTGAGATTGGGCCGGTCAAAGTTGCCGACCAGCACCTCGGGATTGGTCAGCGCCAGCTGGTCAGCGATGTCCTTGCGGACCTGCTGCGTGGCCGTGGCGGTGTAGGCGTGCACCGAGGCGCCGGGAAAAATCTCTTTGATGCGACGCAGCTGGCGATATTCCGGCCGAAAATCATGGCCCCAGTGGCTGATGCAATGGGCCTCGTCAATGGCAAACGAGCGCACGCCGAGTCCACGGAGCCATTGACCGAAATCGTTGGTGACGAGCCGTTCCGGAGAAACAAAAAGTAAATTCACCTGGCCGCTGGAAACACGCTGCCTTTGCTCACGGTTTTCATCCGGCGTTTGCGAGCTATCGATGCGGGCGGCGGTGATGCCGCAGGCTTGCAGACTGTCCACCTGGTCCTTCATCAGGGCCAACAGTGGCGAAAGCACGACCGTAATGCCCCCGCGTAAAACGGCGGGCGCCTGGTAACACAGCGACTTGCCGCCGCCCGTCGGCATGACGACGACGGTATCACGGCCTTCCAGGACGGCGCGCATGGCCTGCTCTTGGAGCGGACGCAGTGACTTGAAGCCCCAATGGCGCTGGATAAGCTGCAGCAGTGAGCTGATGTCGGCGGCTGAAGGTTGCGTCATGGGGTATCTCCGGGATGCTCCAAGATAACGGCTGGAAAGGGGGAATGCCAGGTGCGTTTTGATAGCAAATAACAGGAAGTGTTTAGTTTGGCACGCCTGTTGTGTAAGATGTGGCCTGTCGAGCGCCATTGAAAGCGGGAGACATCGAACGCATGAAATGCCGAACCTTGAAGCCGCGGTCGTTCCGGAGGACAAAATCGTTGGCTACCTGGTTTCGCCCACGCATACAGATGGCAAGCACAAGGCTGCATTCTTTAAAGCCTTCGGCTTTTCCCTGGACGCCTGGCAGGTAATGGCTGCGGCATTGTTGAGACATGCGACCGATAACGAAGTCGCCAAGGTGGAAGACTCGCCATTTGGAACTCGCTATGTAATTGAGGGTACAATGGTAACGCCTGATGGCAGAACGCCGGCTGTGCGTTCGGTGTGGTTCATCGAGAGTGGCGAAGATGTGCCGCGATTGGCGACCGCCTATCCTGGGGAAAGGACCAAGCAATGATCCGAGAACACGACAGCGTGGTTTTGGCCAACGACGTTCCGGAGCACGCTTTGCAACAAGGCGATATTGGCACCGTGGTGCTGATTCATAAAGGCGGGGCGGGCTACGAAGTGGAGTTTATGACCTTGGATGGCGAAACGATTGCGGTATTGTCGCTTCACGCATCGCAGGTCAGACCTATAACTCCCAAAGAAATCGCCCACACTCGCTCGCTCCAACCGGCATGATGGAAGATTGCCATGCCCAAATCGGACCAATCGCGAATCGCCATCCTTGGCGCCGGCCCCATCGGCATTGAGGCGGCTCTTTATGCGCGCAAGCTCGACTTGGCCGTCACCGTCTACGAGCGCGGCCGCATCGCCGAGTATGTGCAGCGCTGGGGCCATGTGCGGTTATTCAGTCCTTTCGCAATGAACAGCACGTCTTTGGGCCGAGCAACCATTCGCGCCGAAAAACCCAAGCACGAGTTTCCCGGCGATAACGATTGCACCACGGGCCGCGAGCATTTCCGTAAATACCTGGAGCCATTGGCCGCCAGCGAACCACTGAAGGGCGTCATAACAACAGAAACACAGGTGATGCGCGTGGGCCGCCGTGGTTTTCTCAAGGGCGAAGCGCCAGGCGACGCCAAACGCGGCCGGCAGCCGTTTCGCCTGTTGCTCCGCGACAAGCAAGGCAAGGAACGAATCGAGGAAGCCGACATCGTTCTCGATTGCACCGGCACATACGGCCAACACCGCTGGCTGGGCGACGGCGGCATTCCCGCCTTGGGCGAACTGGGCGCAGAACAACAGATCAGCTACCAACTCGACGACATTCTCGGCGACAAACAGAGCACCTATTCCGGCAAAACGGTGCTGGTCGTGGGCGGCGGTTACTCTGCGGCCACAACGGTATGCAACCTTGCCGAGCTTTCGCGCAAGGCTGTTGACACCTGGGTCCACTGGGCGGCACGAAGCAGCGGTTCGCAGCCCATCAGGCGCATCGCCAACGATCCCCTGCGCGAGCGTGACCGCCTGGCGGCGCGTGCCAACACCTTGGCGACGCGGACCGATGACAGCGTCGAGTTTCATGCGGCAACGACCATTGATGCGATTGAAACGGCCGGTCAAGATAGAGGCTTCAAGGTGACGGCGCGGCAAGCGGGACAGACAGTCATTTGGAACGTGGATCGCATCGTGGCCAATCTTGGCTACACGCCAGACACGAATCTTTGCCGTGAGTTGCAGATTCACGAGTGTTATGCCTCGCTCGGCCCGATGAAATTGGCTGCAACCTTGCTCGGCCAAGGCGGCGGCGATTGCCTCAAGCTGGCGAACAGCGGCCCAGACACGTTGCGAAATCCCGAGCCGAATTTCTATATCCTCGGCGCCAAGAGCTATGGCCGCAATTCGCATTTCCTCCTGCGAGCGGGGTTCGAGCAAGTGCGCGACGTTTTCACGCTCATCACCGGCAAGGCTAACCTCGATCTTTACAAGGGCGTGAAGGCATGAGCCAGCTCGTGGGACGGCCTTCCCAGGCCGTCCTGGACGGCCTGGGAAGGCCGTCCTACAAAAAACACATGACGCTCTCGTTGCCATTGACCGCTGAGTTGCCCGCGCCTTTTGTAGGACTTTCCCATCTTGACGAACTGTGGTTTCAAGTCGCCGGCACAGTTTGCAATCTCGAGTGCCGCCACTGTTTCATCAGTTGCAGCCCGCACAACCATGCCTTTGGCTTCTTGGATCTGGAAACCGTCCGCCGTGCCTTGGACGAATCGATCAAACTCGGCGTCAAGGAATACTACTTCACCGGCGGTGAGCCGTTTCTCAATCGCGACATGGTTGCAATCTTGGAATTGACGCTCCGCTGTGGACCGGCAACCGTGTTAACCAATGGAACTGTCCTGCAAGCCGACTGGCTGAAACGCCTGCGAAAGGCGGAAGAAACATCGCCCTACAGCCTTGAATTCCGTGTTAGCATTGACGGATTCACGGCCGAGGACAATGATCCGGTCCGCGGCGCTGGTACGTTTGAGCGTATTCTGCGCGGCATTGGTTTGTTGGTGGAACACGAGTTTCTGCCGATCATCACCGTGACCAGAACCAGCGATGAGCAGGACGATGCGGCTTTGGTGGCCGGATTTGTCAAGCTGCTGCAAGCGCATGGCTATCAGCGGCCGCGTTTGAAGATATTGCCAACTCTGCGCATTGGAGCGGAAGTTCAACGGCAACGCGGTTATCAATGTCATGAGCGCGTGACGCCCCAGATGATGGAAGGCTACGACGCCGGTTTGTTGCTTTGCAATCATAGCCGCATCGTCACTGATCGCGGCGTGTTTGTTTGCCCGATTTTGATCGAAGCGGCGGACGCACGGCTCGGCAGCACGCTTACAGACGCAATGCAATCGTTCGCGCTACGCCATCAAGCCTGTTACACGTGTTACCAGTATGGCGCACTGTGTGCCAACCCAAGCGGCGGGCCGCGCAATGCCTGACGCCACGCGAATCGCTGTGATTGGCGGCTTGTACAGCAATCACATCGCGCTGACCGCCGCCCTGGCCGACGCGCGCCGGCGTGGCGCAGAGGCGATTTATTGCCTCGGCGACATGGGCGCCTTTGGACCGCATCCTGACCGCACCATCGAGCTATTGCGACAACACGGCGTGTTGTGCATCCAGGGCAATTACGACAATTCCATCGGCAACGAACTGCCCGATTGCCAGTGCGGCTACACCGACCCACGCGACAATTACTTCGCGCGGCTTAGTTACGAATACACACTGCGCAACACCAATGCGGAGAATCGCGCGTGGCTAAAATCACTGCCCCCACAGATGCGCATCCAACTTGGCGCGTACCGCCTGCTGCTGTGCCACGGCAGCCCTCGCAAGATGAACGAATTCCTGTGGGAATCGACGACTTCCACGCATTTTCTTGAACATCTTGCGGACCAACATGAAGCCGATGTGATGCTGGCGACCCATACCGGAATCAAATGGCATCGTCAGTTGAGCGGTGACCGGCATTTTGTCAATGTCGGCGTGCTGGGCCGACCGGAGAATGACGGACGGACGAACGTGTGGTACGCGATGCTGGAGGCAAAACCGGAGTTTGCGGTGGAGTTTGTGCCGGTTGTTTACGACCACGAACGCCTGGCGGCGGAAATGCGTGCGGGAAAATTGCCGGAGGAGTTTGTCGAGACGGTGTTGACGGGCTGGTGGACCACATGTCTGGAAGTCCTGCCGGCCAAGGAACGGCGGCGCGGAAAATGGTAGGCCGCGCTTACAAATTGAAAACCGGTCGGACCAGGAGCGCAATGAATACTAGCAACAAGGCGCCAATGAGGGCTAAATCGATGGCGAGCGCCATCCAATATTTGCCCTGTTTTTCAGGGCTTACCGCGGTCCTCGGCGACACAATTTGCAGCAGCAGAAACAGTGAGTAAAAATGCACCAGCGGCGGACAAAGAAAAAAACCAAAAATCGAGGCTTTGAAAGCCCGATCCACGATCATGTCGGTCGGTGTTTCCACCACATCTTCCGCTTCGTCTTCCTCGTCAGCATCCTCGTGCACGCTTTCGGGATCAGTAGTGATCCCTTCCGGATGCTTCGCTAACCCGTAATCATCCATGCCGAACTTG
>DASRAT010000972.1:0-7378 GCA_035638015.1 Gemmataceae bacterium
TTCAAGGAGCCCGGCGAATACCGCGTCCGCGCTCGCTGGCGCGATGACACTGGCCGCTGCGGACATTGGAGCGCACCGCTTATCGTTTGCGTGCGGCGACAAGGGCCATCGAGCTCGTATTTTGTCTGCGATTTCACGGTCAAGTCCGTAGTCAATGAGATTATGATCTTACGATGTGCCCAACCTCATAGAAAAGTGTGCCGCATGGCCGACCCCAATGCCACCATTCGGATCCTGCGATCCAAATTTCCCGCCGGCGCCGTCGGACCTGGCTGCCACGGTGCCTGCCAGGGGTATTGCCGGGTCACGACTTTAAATTGCCTCGATGCCTTGCTTGATGGGACACCACATTCCAAGCAGCTGTTGCGGCATGGTGTGCATGCCCGTAGATCCTGGTGGGAAGCAGCATCAAATCAGATCCCCAAACCAGCTAGCGCATCCACCAGCTGGCGGGCGAACGACGCGGTGTTGGGTGCTTGTCCTTCCAACTTGGCAGCCATTTCCTCCATTCGTTGGCGGACGCCGTGAAGCGGCCCACTTGCCTGGCCGTGTTTCAACGCCTCGGCAAGGTGAGCCACACGTTCGGCCAAAGCAGGTGTTGCCGCCGACGTGGAGGCAGGCAGCGCCCAGGCGTTGCCAAGTTCATCGGCCAGTTCAGCAAGGGCGCGTTGCTCTTCCGCGCCAAGGTGATGCGTGCCGCGGAGCAGTTGGGCAATCTCGTGAAGCCGAGCCGCAGCTTGTTGTTGCTCCGCCATGACACCGCTCCCTTCAGGTCTTTTCGCGTTTGTAAACGTTCATCATCAGGCCCGAATCACCATGCGTCCCAAAGGCGGTGGGCCGCTCCTGGCCCGGTTGGATGTGGCGGCAGATTTTGTACTTGTCGCCTTCCAGGACGTAGATGCCCTTGTAGAGGTTGCCTTTTTCAGGCCCTTCAACAACTAGCATATCAATCGTCTTGGGGGTTTGGCTGCTGTCGAGTGTGATCTTGAAGTCCAGATGCGTATCCCGGAAGCGAAACAGGTAGGCGTCGCCTTTGACGACCAGACGCGATTCCTTGAGGTCGTCCATGGACAATGCCTTGCCGTCGATTTCGACCGTTGTCAAATCCCAGACACCTTGGAGCTTCGCCAAGTCGCTGTCTTGGCCGCCGGAGGTTGCCAGGAATGCCGCACCGCAAAATGCCAGCAAAGTTAGTGTTCTCATGGGTTGCTCCTCTTCTCAATGTCCAAAAACAGCTGCACCGGCTGGGACCGGCTCAATAGCGATCCGTCTCGGCAAGCACGGCGGCGATTCCGCCGCATTGGTCGAGGGACTTGTTTGCTCGCACACAGTGGACGCCAATGTTGTGTTTCAATGCCATCACCATGATCTCTTCCCACAAATTGCCGTCGGCGCACGGGGCCTGACAGCGGGGACAGGTCACAGGCATTTCCACAAAGAGCGACCGGCAAGCGGTGCAGCGGGCCACCGCTTCATGGGGGTCAGGCCCCAGCACCAAGTAGCCGAAGCCACCTGGACGCAATTGCCCGCTTTGCAAGGCGTCAACGACCTTGTTGGCCCCGAAAGCAAGCCCGTACCCCAGGCGGCGGCGTTCTTTCACCGTATCCAACACCCGCCTTTCCTCGGCCTGGACCAATTCCTGCTGGGCTGTGTGGACGGCGTCAGCTATGGCCAGCGGTTCATCCACCCAGGCGTGCGGGCCTTCATGGATGACTCGAATGGCCAGCCGGCTCGGCAGCCTTTTCCGCAAATGCTCCAATTGTTCATGTTCACCCAACAGGAAAATGTTTTGGAAGGCATGCCTCGCGCAGGACTTGTCGATCGCCTCCACGAGCTTTTTCTGATAGTGGATAATGCACTCGTCGCGGCGGGCGGCGATGGTCGCTTGCTCCATGCCGCGACGCGTTCCAGCGGAATGCTGGTGTTTCGGCACTTCCTCTTCGATTTCCTGGAGCAAATGCAAGCTGCCCCCGGTGGCGTCAAGCAATCGACCCTGGTGGGTGTTGGTATGCACCACCAAACACGGCCGCTGCCGGCACAGAACTTGAAGCAAAGGAACGAGGTACGCCGCCGCATGAACGACGAGCTCGTTTTCCACGGGCACGTCTAGCGGGTAAGTCTGGATAAAGCCGCGCTGCACAGCGCTGAAGACCGCGATTGCATGCGCGCGCTGCGATTGGGGTGCGTCCACGATTTTGCCGATGGCCTGGAGGTTCTTTTCAAATTGTTCCCAGGCCGTGACATCGTCACCAAGCATTTTCTTGACCGCGGTGGCCTTGGCCTTGAAGACGCCCGGCCATCGCGTCGGTGTTCCAGGAATGAGCGAGAGATCGGCATAGCAGGTCACTACGGAGCCGTCGCCCTTAATTTGGTCTAGCAATGGTTGAATCGCAGCGAAAGTTAGTGCCATCGTCCTTACCTCCCTCTCACCTGAAGGCACCACTGACCGGCACGCCCTTGGCAGTGGTGGCGGCGCTCTTGTCGACGTCCGCGCTGGGAGGCAACCTTGTTGCATTGGCGGCTTCTTGCAATGTGCCTCACCATTCTGGGCGGCGACTAATTACGCTTCGAGCTGTTTGATTCGCGAATTGTTCTCAGTTGCAATCGCTGTGCCAGAGCCAGAAGGACTTGTCGGGCAATGCACGGCAGCGCCGAGTTTGGCGTGAAAACGGCAGCAATTGCCGGATTTGCCGTTGACCTGACGCCAACTTGAGCCAAAATCTTGCGAGTCCTGTGGGCGGCACCGCACTTGGATGTGCCGATTCCGCTCACACTGTGGCTTGGGATGGCTTCCCCATCCCCATCCCAGGGCTTGCAGTTTCCGCTGGTTTCGATGTTCGCCAGGCCAATCCATATCCGGCATGAAGTTTGCTTCTTGCTATTGATGCTTGTCTTTCATAACTGGCAAAAAGGCGACCACGATGGAAAACGAAGACCAAGTCCTGCGTGTCACGAAAATCGTGGAGGCCAAGCTCGGCCTATACATCCACCTCGCGATCTTTTTCCTCGTCATCACAGCACTGATCGCTGTCAACCTCGCCACGAATCCAGAACGCTTTTGGTTTCAATGGCCCTTGATCGGTTGGGGAGCGGGGCTTGGCCTCCATGCGGCAATCGTCCTGGTTTGTGTCAGAGGGGGGTCCGTCAAGGCATGGATGATCGCCAGAGAAATGAACAAGAGAGCTAGGGAGAACCAACCATAAAATCAAGTACGTCGGTGGCGGTGAAAAACCCGCCCCAAAAAACGGCGGATTAACTTCATCCTCAATGCCCCCGCCGCAAGGACGGCCTTCGTCACGGGCAGCTTCTGCGACTGGAACCTGGAGTCCTTCACCGTGAAGAAGGACAAACACGGCAGCTGGAAAGCCACCGACATCTGTCGCGCGGGCGATGGAACCACGCCTTGGCCTGGCGGAAAACCAGCACATTGCAGAGTTTTTTGAACAAAGCAACCAAGGACAGGTCCCAAGCCTTCGAGTTGAAGCAAGAGTTGGATCGTGTGGAGGTCTTCAACGAGTACGAAGACCGCTTTTTCGATTTGTTCAAAAAGACATGCTGACGACGTGCCTCTTGGCCACCAAGGAGCACCCTCGACAAAACGAATTCAGTTGGCATCCGCCATCCATTTTTTGGCTGGCGCAACCCAAGGAGCATTTCATGCAACACTTTCGTACCATCCTCCACCCGACGGACTTTTCGGCTGCCGCGGACGCTGCCTTCGGGGTGGCTTGTTCGTTGTCTCAAGCGTTGGGGGCGCGGCTGATCCTTCTGCATTGCCTTCCGACCCCGGTAACAGCAATAGGGGGCACGCAAGCCCTGCCGCCACCGCCCGACGAGCCGGAACGGCGCGAAGCCCTGGACAAATTGCAGGCCGCGCTACGGTCTGTCGGCACGCTACATGGCGAATGCAAAGTGACTGTAGGCGAAGCAGCCAACGAGATTCTTCGTTTGGCGCAGGAAACTCCTTGTGACCTTATCGCGATGGGCACCCATGGCCGCAGCGGAGTTGCTCGGCTTTTGTTGGGTAGCGTGGCCGAGGCCGTGCTCCGCAAAGCCTCTTGCCCTGTCCTTACAGTGAAAGCGACTTAAACGCTGCTTTTTCAACAAGGGGCCACACTCGAGACGTACGCCGTTCCTGGGCGTAGGTCCGACTCTTCGCTCCCCCCAGCCCATGTGTGAGGCGTGTGAGCGATAAGGGATGCAAGATGGGAGGGCAGAGCGGGCGAACACCTTCGATCCCGAACGAATACGGTTGCCCTGCTCTTTGCCAATGGCAAAAAAGGCGCGTTCTGTCCCTAAAGAACGATCCGACAATTCCATCGCAATACTCCAAAATCCAAGAAATGGCTTGCTTGCCCGATCTAGCCGGTTTATGCTCTCTCACAGCATTCGCCTTAGCCCGTTTTTCAGGGGGACCATCGTAATGGGCGTGAAATTCAAACCGCTTTCTCGTCGCACGTTTCTCCGAGGCGCCGGCGTCGCCCTGGGATTGCCCTTGCTCGACGCGATGTTGCCCACCGGGCTAAGCGGCTCGCCATTCCGCTCGGCTCAACGCGCCCTGGCTCCGGTGCGGGCGGCCTATCTTTACTTCCCCAACGGCGCCTGGATGGATGCTTGGATTCCAACCCAATCCGGCTCTAGCTACGAATTGCCCTTCAGCCTGACACCACTTCAACCCGTCAAAGATTCTGTGCTGGTGCTCAGTGGCCTTGATAAACCGCTCAGCCGCAGCGGGGACGGGCATTACGCCAAGACCGCCAATTTTTTGACCGGCTTGCATGTTCATCGCACCACCGGCCAAGACCTGAACGCCGGCGGCGTCTCGGTCGATCAAGTTGCCGCCAGCCGCATTGGAACGCAGACACCGTTGCCATCGCTGGAACTGGCGACCGATCCCGTGGTCAATGGCCTGGACCGCGCTGTCAATTATACGCGCATGTACGGGTCTTATATTTCCTGGCGTCTGCCGACATTGCCGATGCCGCGTTTGATCGATCCGCGGGCAGTGTTTGAACGCATGTTTGGCCCTCGCGACGCAGCCGGTAGGCCGTTGCCACAACCGTCCCGCGCCGACGATCAGGGTTTGCTCGACGCCGCCCTGGACGATGCTCGCGACCTGCGCCGACGTTTAGGCCGCAACGACCAACATAAATTGGATGAATACCTCGAATCGGTCCACAGTGTCGAAGCCCGACTGGGCTTTTCGCGCCCCGACGGCTGGCGGCCTCCTACGCAACCTGACAATTTGATTCCGCCGCCCGCCATGCCGCGCCCGTCCATGCTTTTCCAAAGCAACGGCAACGGCGGCGATAACGCCCCCGCGGCCGGCGGCTCGCGCATCAACCCGCGCGATCTTGTGCGCCTGATGCTCGACATGATGGTGCTGGCCTTCTGGACCGACACGACGCGCAACATCACTTTCCTGTTCGCCAACGACGTGTCGCCCCGCAATTTCTCCTTCCTGCCGGGCGTCACCGAGAATCACCACTCGTCCTCGCACCACGCTCGCCAACAGGCCAAAATCGATTCGTACAAGATCATCACCCGCTGGCACGTCCAGCAATACGCCGATCTGCTCAGCCGCCTGAAAAACATTCAAGAAGGCGAACGGACGTTGCTCGACAACTCCATGGTCATGATCGGCTCCAGCATCTCCGACGGCGACCGCCATGATCCCAACAATCTGCCGATCCTTCTGGGCGGCAAGGGCGGCGGCCGCATCAACTCCGGCCGACATCTGGCTTCGCCGCGTAACACGCCGCTGTGCAATTTGTATGTGTCAATGTTGGATTGCATGGGAATTGGGGTGCCGCGGTTTGGGGACAGCACGGGGGGTTTGCGCGGGTTGATGGCGTAATATCTGAGAACGCTTAAAACTCCGACGAGCGGCGGGGTTTATCCCCGCCGGGACAAGCGCGGCACCTCGTCCAAACGGCTCACAGTCAGGAGGAGTCCACGTGTTTGTACTCCGCCAATCGTTCCTGATTCAGATCGCCTTTTTTTTGCTGTTTTCTTTGGCAACAATTTGCTCGGATCTGCTTGCCAAGCAATCTGTGACCGCGCATGGGCAAGACACAAAAAAGGTAGAGCCTAAGCCCATTACCATCGACGAAGTCAAAAAAGCAATAAACGACTTGATCGAAGATAAAGACTTCTTGAAAGACCGGCCGGGCGTTGCACCGCTCAAAGAGCGATTGCAAAAAATGAACAAGGACAAACCTATCACCAAGGAGGATGTTAGATTTGAGGAACACATTGTAGTAATCGGATTTTGGATATTCGATCCGAAAACTCTGACAGCTGGCGTTGCCTTGGGCTTTCCCGACAACGTGATTTATGGAGTAGAGTGTCAATTGGCCTATGATCCCCATGCCGGGTGGAAGGCAGTAGTAACCAGAGGCACAATGTCGCACATTAAGCCGGGCCCAAGTAAGCGCTAAGAGTGCAGCACCACCTCCCGCTCCCTCCCATGAAACGCATGTCCCTCCGCAAGTTTGGCCAGATCGTCCGCCAGGTCATGGACACCCTGCCCGAAGCGATCACGCGGCACCTTGACAACGTGGTCGTTGACGTCGAGGAAGAGCCGAGCGAGCAACTGCTGCGCGAAATGGACTTTAGCCCAGAAGAAATCGAGGAAGGCGAATCGCTGTACGGCCTGTTCGTGCCCATGCCAATGCTGATGCCCGACGACGTCGATTTCCTCGATCATCCGCACCGCATCATGATTTTCAAGAACACCCTGGAAGACGATTTTCCCGATCCAAAACAGCTGCGCGTGGAAATCCGCAAGACGGTAATTCACGAGTTGGCCCACCATTTTGGATGGACGGATAAGGATTTGGAGAAATTCGACAGCACGGAAAATCCGTTTGGAGATCAGGATTCCGGAGCCGACACGAATGCATCATGACTTCTTTTTCATGGCCAACTTTCTCTTGATAACCAAAATAGCGGTATTCGCCACCTGTGGAAGAATACCACTATGACCGCCGATGCCGCCGACATCAACCGCCGCGCCCAAGAAATGCGGGCCAAACTCGATCCCCTCTACACCGAGATCGAGAAAATCATCGTCGGCCAGCGCGGCATGGTCGATCGGCTGCTGATCGGTTTGTTGACCGGCGGCCACATCCTTCTCGAAGGCGTGCCTGGTTTGGCCAAGACGATGGCGGCCCGAACGCTTGCCCAGGGACTCAAGCTCAATTTTCACCGCATCCAGTTCACCCCTGATTTGCTGCCGGCCGATGTCATCGGCACCCAAATCTACAACCCGCGCACTGGCGAGTTCAGCATCAAGAAAGGGCCGATCTTCGCCCATTGCGTATTGGCCGACGAAATCAATCGCGCTCCGGCCAAGGTCCAGAGCGCCTTGTTGGAA
>DASRAT010000973.1:0-3138 GCA_035638015.1 Gemmataceae bacterium
TGGTGCGTGCGCTCCATGACCAGCCGAAATTTTCCGAGCTGTTCATGTCGCATCTCCTCGCTCGGAATGTCCGCGTTGAAGCGGACCTGGTCGATCAGTTGTTCAATTCGAGCGAGAAGCGTTTGGCGAGGCTGCTTCTATCGATGGCAAATTTTGGCAAGGAGGGAAGGCCGGAGCGTCCACAGCTCATTATTCAACATGGTTTTGCATGTGACTCCCGGCATCACAAAGGATTCCGACGGGCGAATGATCGGTGGGTGAGCAATTTTGATCAGTTCTTTGCAGGGCTTTCCATTACGCTTTACTGCTTATCATTCTTCAGGAAAATCTCTTCTTGAAGGTTCACATGGGAGAAAAGCCATGATCAGGTTCGTCGCTGGGGTTCTTGCCTTAGCCGTCGCAACATCTGCGCAGGCCATGTCGCCTGCGCCGCTTCATCAGTCGGACGGTATGATCACGCAAGTCCGCCATGCATGCGGTACCGGTTATCACATGGTCAATGGTACCTGCATTCGTACTGCCGCCCGCCGGAATGCCGCCAGGTGTGCGGTCGGAATGCATACAGTGGGTGGCCGTTGCGTTAAGGGATGAAATGCCCCTGAAACGGGCCGGGGAGGCTTAACCTCCCCGGCCGATTTTCGAGCGAGCGTTTGACCACGCTTGCTGGCGTGATGAGGCCTTAAGTCACGCCTGGCGCGGCCACTGACAAGTGGGCGCATGACTCCTTAGGCATTTTCAGGACGGGGGAGTCAGTGAAACGATGCCGTGAACAGGCTCGCGCTAGTACCGTGTCTTGTCGTCGCGTCATATGTCGCCGTCGCGTCATATATCGCGTCGCCTATTGTGTATGACCTCGGCAGGTCGCGTGTTGCATTAAAGATTCCAACCTCTGTTGCCAACCGCGAGGAAATTGATGAGGACTCTAGCTCGCGCACAAAGCAGACGAGCTCGGTTCACCCTTCCAATGAAGTTCCGAACAAGCCGCTGGCGACAATTGAAAAGCCTGCTGCTGCAGTTTTGCCTGAAACGCCCTACCATGAATCGACTTGGGTGATGGTGTTACTTCCCGCCAGGGTTCATACCGGTCCTTCGGTTGACACTCCGACCAGCCATTTTTACCCGGTTGGAACACCGCTCCGCGCCACCCGCTATCAGCACGACTGGTTCGAAATTATCGAACCAAGCACCTCGAAAACGGGCTGGATCTATCGAAAATACCTAGGCGCGATTAGTGATTCCGAGCAGACCAAAATCGCGTCGCAAGAAGCGCAAGGGCGAAGCCCCATTGACCAGGTCTCGGTTCCAGTTAAGCGGTACGCGAACGCCGTTCCGGTCAAGCGTTACGCGAAAGCCATTCCGGTCAAGCGTTACGCGAACACCATTCGCTCTTCGAAACAATCAACCCGTGTCAAGCCCGTAACGTCAAAGCCCATCCGCGGCCGCACCGTAATGGCTAGCTTGCTGCAGCGAGCATTCAGCGGCTATTGAGGTCCACGTCCCAGAACCACCACCCGCCATGTCCGCCGAGCCTACACAGTGTGCGCTATGGCATGTAGGCGTTTGCACTCAGAACCGGGCGATTTTTGCACGGGTACAGTCACAGTTTTGGCCAGGCCTGTCCGATCATGGAGTCCAAAACTGCTTTGGCCTCATCCCTCGTGGCGTTTGTCCAACGTTTTGTATCTAACCTGGGTGGTGGTGGGTTCATTGGTCACGATCGTGCATTGATTACGCCGTGTGGCAATATTGCTCTCGCAAAAAGCCCCGGGAGGCTCGTCCCGAGGCCGCTTGGGTCCATTCATAAATTGCTCGTAGATCAGGTAAGCATGGAAAAACCCGGTCGAGAGACTCGACCGAGTAATGCAACTGCGAAATGGAGAGATTGAGGTATTCGCCTATTTGAGAGGTTGCGTCTGCACCGCCTGCTCGTGATGCCAAAAGCACCCTCCAAGTCGACCGCCACCATGGTGACGACGATTGCAAATGTGAAAAAGGCGCGCAATGAATCCCCCTTCTTCCTCTATCGGAAGATAAGCACGCGGCGGCCAGCTCCGCTGCACCCCAGTCGATTATACGAGCCATTAAATGGTCGACTCGAGCCTTACATAGTGCTTGCTTGATGGCCAGAGAATGGGTGGGGCCGTGACCGCCTCGAATTTAGCCAACGGGCCGCCTAAGGCCGACCCGAAGCGTGTGCTAGTTGCTTCAGCCGTGGTTGCCTCACTCTTTGGGTGGGGTGGAGCCGCGCTTGCGCAGGATGACAGCAAAGCTCTGGCCGAAGAGCTCGCCAACCCGCTCGCCGCCCTCATCAGCGTACCGTTCTTCGGTAACTACAACGGGGAAGTCGGTTCGGAGAGAGAGGGTTCACAATGGTTCGTGAACATCCAACCGGTAGTGCCGTTTACGCTCAATGACGACTGGTATGTGATCTCGCGAACAATCCTTCCCGTAATGTTTAGCCAGAACGACCTCTTCCGCGGCTCCGGTTCGCAGTCCGGTCTGCGCGACACAACGGAAGGACTCTATTTCTCGCCAAGTCGAACATTCAATGGCTTCACCTTGGGAGCGGGGCCAATTTTTCTGCTGCCCACCGCAACCGATGAACTGCTTGGCGCCGGGAAATGGGGCGCAGGTCCGACCGGGGTTGTCGTCTGGCAGGGCAGTGGCTGGACGGTGGGCATTCTCGCCTGGCACAACTGGTCTTTCGCTGGCGACGCCGACCGCGCCGATGTCAACGAAACATTCCTGCAGCCCGTCCTCGCCTATACGACATCGCGGGCGTGGACCTTTACGCTGCAGGGCGAAGATACCTACAACTGGGAGACTGGCGAATGGTTGGCACCGGTCAACTTCCTAGTTTCCAAGGTGGTCAAGGTTGGGGGACAGCCAGTCAGCATCGTCGGCGGCGTGCGCTATTGGATCGACTCTCCCGACACGGGTCCCCATGGTTTCGGCGGCCGGCTTGGGATGACCTT
Organism: Gemmataceae bacterium; assembly: GCA_035638015.1. GTDB lineage: Bacteria > Planctomycetota > Planctomycetia > Gemmatales > Gemmataceae > DASRAT01. The sequence goes on from DASRAT010000973.1 coordinate 2,976, forward strand.
CCTGTTCCCGGCGCGATGATCGAGGTGACCGAGATGGTTGATCGTGAAGTGAAGCAGCAATCAGACACCGATCAAAGAAAGGCACGTGATTATGTCTGACGCATCGAAGCAGCAAGACTGGACAAAACCGGCGGCGATGGCGATTCCCAAAGGAGGATTCGCC
>DASRAT010000974.1:0-3908 GCA_035638015.1 Gemmataceae bacterium
CGTTACGGGATACCCCTGCAAAGGAGACACTGACTCTCCTGGCCTCTTGCTACCTTTATCATAACTGAACATGCGTTCACAATGCAAGGGGAATAGCCAAAATACCAGGGGACCATCCCTGGTATGTGGTTTTAAGTGAAAACATTTTGAAAAAATCGCAGGATGGTCCTTAACGAAGTCTTTTCTTCTTCCCGAAGCCGGACGAGTGGGAGCAACGTTATTTGGAAATCTCATTGCTGCGGCGGGCCCATTGACGCTTCGCCCGAATTTGTACCACCGCGCTGGCGATGAATGCCGCAACGGCGGTCCAGAAAGCCACAATCTCCATGATAAGAATGGGCGTGCTCCACTCGTCGCTCTCCCGAAGCGTCGCCAGACGGGCAGACAACAACCGTTGGCCATGCAGCAATACGAATCCGAGAAACAGTAAAGCGATCCCAGGAAACGACACCGTTAATTGTGATTTCTTGTTCATGATGCATCGATTTGTTTCTGCGCCGATGGTCACGTGTTCAGCCGTCTCGGCGCCTTGGCGGCTGATGCGGGGTTGCGGATCAACATGATCTGCTCGTAAGAAGGTACGCGGGGTTTGGACAGTTATCTGTCAGCGGCAAGGCCTGCGAGCGAGGCGAGATGAATCGATTTTAGGATGCCGGTTTGGATATTCGGCCTGAAAGGCCGTTTCTGTCAGCCCAGGTCGAAGGCCTGGGATAGCCATGACACGCGCATTTTTCGCCCTGTAAGGGCGATTCGCCGCCGGCTTGGCAGCATTCGAAGCGCCCTTACAGGGCGACATTTCGTGATTTTCGGTTTATCCCCAGCCCTTCGGGCTGGGCTGACAGAAACGGCCTTTCAGGCCGGGGAAATTAGTCATGACGCTACTCAAAAGGGTGGGAAGCGGCTAAATGGCTACAATCTCTTCACAACCTTACAGGAAAATCGGTGTCTGTTCATTTTGTCGTTCAATAAATATGAACTGACAACGGTTTCCACCTGTTGGCTTGTGTGGAGGGGTAGGTCGTGCAAAAGTGGGAATACCTGACAGTGGACGCAGGCGGAGAAAGCCTTGTAACCCTTCGCTTGGATGAGCGGTCGACCGGCCAGACATTCGAAGCGTTGGAAGCAACGACACCTGAGGTCGTGCTAGGGGGTTATGGAGCTGAGGGATGGGAGCTTGTCGCCGCTCAGTTTGTTTTGGAGGCTGAGCGGCCATTTTGGAAGTTCGTACTGAAGCGTCCGCTCCAGTAGCGCTTGCGACATACGTCGGTCGGAGCCTACCTTTAATATCAACTCAACCCGTGTGATCCGGCTCGTTTCGCAGGTGGGTGTGCGAGAGGTGTACTCATATGGCAATCGTGAAGAATCCAGACCATTGGGGCTATGGCATCGGAACTCAAGCCGCACGACTCAACCGGATGCTCGCAGGCTCGAAGTTCCTCAGCGTGGAAGACATGTACAAAGCACTTGTAATGGAATTCCCGTCGACGACCCGATCACGAGTCAGTTCTCATATGACTTCCCTCCGCCGCAAACAACGTGGGCACCTACAAGAGCGACGCGAGGGTCGCATCATGCTGTTTAGGCTTGTTGGTGCAGGTGCCTGAAAGCCTCGCCTGCCCCCTACCTCAACCCCGCCAAATACTCCACCAAATCCCTCAACTCCCGCCGCGTCAATTGCCGAATCAAATCCGCCGGCATCGCGGACGGGCCACGCGAGCGCGTGTCGATCTCCGCGACGGGAACAACGATGAGTTGTCCCTCCGCCGTCATCAGCCGGACTTCCTTTTTGTCTTCCGATTTCAGAATGCCGGTTTTGGTTTTGCCGTCGGTCAAGGTAAGCACGACCGTCTCAAAACCCTGGGCAATCGTCTTGTCCGGCAGAACGATCGATTCCAGCAAATAATCGCGTTTCTGCTTGGCGCCAATGCCGGTCAAGTCGGGACCCACTTCACCGCCGTTGCCTTGCACCTTGTGACAACGCACACATGATAACTCCGAGCGCTCGAAGAAGATCTTCTTGCCGATTTCCGCGTCGCCGCCTTCCAGGCTCTCGCTCCATTTTGCCAGCGGATCGGTTTTGGAGCGTTGGGCCTCATACTGGGAGAGCAGACCGGTCAGGGCATAAGCCTTGTTCTTCTCGGCCGCTTCCAGCAAGTCGAGCTGGATGTCAGCCGGCACTTTCTTGGCGACCAGCTTGTCAAGCCAACTCACCAGTAGTGCGGTCGCCTCCGGCTGTTTCAAATCGGCGAGGATGGCGAACGCGCCCTGACGATCGATGGTGTCGCCGTTGTCGAGGGCTTTTTTCAATTCCTCAACGATTTCGCCCGGTTTCAGCTTATTGAGCAAATGCCGGCCTTGAGTGCGAACGCGCGGATCGCCGTCGACCAGGGCCAGCTTCATCGCTTTTTCCAGTTCCTTATCGTTTAATGTCGCCAGCGCCTTGAGCGATTCGACGCGAACATCCGCCGACCGCTTGACATCGGCGGCAATCTCTAGCAAGGCAGGGCCAACTTCCTTGACGCCAAACTTGGCCGCCACCTTGGCGCCTTCGGTCCGCACCTTGTTGGGGCCGACCATGATGCCGCCGATGTGCTCCTTTACGGCATCCGCCACATCAGCAGCGGGTTTGGCGGCGACAGGGCGATAAAGGCCAACGATGCGATCGCGCGTTTGCGCCTGGTCCCACTTGAGCAGGCAATCGAGGGCTTCCACGCGCATCGTTTCCGAGACATCCGCCCGGCCGGCCAGCTTGGCGAGAGCGACGGCGCTGGCCTTGGTTTTGAGCCGGAAATTGGCGTTGATGACGCGATAGAGCAGCGGGTCGGACAGGCCTTTGCGCGTGGATAAAGCCGCCAGTTCGGGCAGGCACTTGTCGATTAGTTCATCGTTAATGGCGCGAGCGGCTTCCAGGACCAGACGCGGATCGGCGTCGCTGAGGAACTGAGTAATCTCTGTCATGCCGAGGCGTCGCATCGCCAGTAGGGCGGCCAACCGAACAGAAGGGGAAGCGTCTTTGCTAATATTGATGAGTGAGTCACGATTCTTGTCGCCGAAACTGGTAAACGCCATGACGCCGGCATGCCGTAAGTAAGGATCTTTGTCGGCGTTGTCACGCAACATTTCGGCAACGGCCGGTATCGCATCCAATTTGTTGAACTTTCCAATGGTCAAAGCCGCTTGCATTCGCACTTGCGGATGATCGGCCTTTAGTTGTCGGACGATTGCGTCGATGGCCTGGGGGTTTGTGAATTCACCCAAAAACTTTAGCGCTTGGCAACGCACCTGCACATCCTTGTCACTGAGCAATGCAACGATCGGATGCCCTTCATCCCCAAACGCGGCGTTTGTGCCGTAATGATGCAACATTCCCAACCCCCAAATGCCGTGGAGCCTGGCTACTCCTTGGAGTTTCGTCGCCGCTGTCATCAATTCGGTTTGAGCCTTATGTTCAACAAGGGCGAATTGCGCCTCCTGCCGCACGCGCATGTCAGCATGCTCCAGCAATTTCAGCAACTCGGCATTGGTCCGTTTTGACATCCCCTCAGCCAGCAGCTTCTTGACTTCCAACACCGCCGGCTCTTTCGCCATTTTGGGATCAGCGATCTTGTAAATGCGGCCCTTGCCCGTCAAACCCCAGCCGTCCACCCAGTCGCTGATGTAAAAGCCGCCGTCAGGCCCGAAGTCGCAATCGGTCGCCAACACACTCCAGGCGAAGCGTTCGGGCATGGCGTCGAACTGAAACGAGGCGCCTTTGGGCTTGAGCTTGAACGCGTGAATGCCGCTTTGGCCCGAAGAGCCTTTGAAATCGCACATGAAGAAGTGTTCTTTGTAACGATCCGGAATCGCGGCCACGCCAGGATGGATGGTGACGCCGGACGGACCGTTGCCGATGTAACCGACCGGCGGCA
>DASRAT010000975.1:0-9442 GCA_035638015.1 Gemmataceae bacterium
GGCAAGACCCGGACGTGATCCTCGTGGGCGAGTTACGCGATGTGGAAACTTTCGACGCCGCCATTCACGCCGCCGAAACAGGCCACTTGGTTTTTGGAACCATCCACGCGGCCAGCGCTCCCACGACGATCAATCGAATCCTCGATCTGTTTCCACCCGAGAAGCACCAAGGCATTCGTCAAGCGCTCGCCAACAACCTCAAGGCAATAGTCGCTCAAAAGCTCGTTAAGGGCTTGAAAAAAGGCCGAGTGCCTACGAACGAGATCATGATCGTCAATCCCATCGTCAAGAAACTGATCTCGGAAGGAAAGGATAATTCTCTCCAGGACGCGATCAGAATGTGCTTCCAGGAAGGCATGGTCGATTTCACGGAAAATCTACGGCAACTCGTGGAACGCGAAGATATTGATAAAGCCACGGCCCTGGAAATTGCACCCAATCCGGAGCAGCTCCAGATGGCCCTCAAGGGCATCAAGGTGGCGGCGCCGGGCATTTTGTAATAATTGTGCCAGTCAGGCCAACTTCTCTTTTGCTACAATCAAGGAGAGCCATTCGTTTTGGGGGGAGGGAAGCCCAGTGACGCGCAAGACCCTGCGCGGCCCGGATCGGGCCGCCGAGCCGCATGTTTTGAAAGCCCGCGTCGAACAAGCACTTCAAGAGGGGTTGCACCGAAACGCCCTCGACCAGGCCCGCACCTTGCATGAGATCGCCCCCGATCCCGAACACCGGGAATTGTTAGTCCGGGCCAGCCTTGAATGCGCCGAGCAATTGCTGATGGCGAACCAACAGACGCAGGCCGCAACGGTGGCGTCCAAGGCTTGGATTTTGGCCAACAGCCCCGCGGATAAAGAACGACTTGCAGACATCCTGGCCCGCAGCGGCAATCTCAGCAAGGCCTGGCTGCTGGCAGAGCAAGTGGGCGAACCGGCGTTAACGGCCCGCATTCTTGGCCACGCGGCCGACAACGCCATTCGCAATCTGCCGACACTTTCAAGCGGCATACCTGCCGAATTCCATGCCCACAAAGAAGCGATTCAACGCGCTTTCGCTGAAGTGCAGGCCGGCAACGATGAACAGGCGCGAACGACCTTGCAAATCATTGGCCTGACCTCGCCATTTCTCGAATGGAAATTGCTGCTGCGCGGTTTCGTGGCCTATTACCAAAATGACGATGCCAGGGCGATGGAGAACTGGCAGCGGTTGAATGCCAAGCGTGTGCCGGCGCGACTGGCTGCGCCCTTTCTGCAGGTGGTCGATCCAGCATTCCGAGGCAGGCAATCACCTGAGAATCTTATGCGTTTGCAAGATCTATTGGACCGCGTCCAAGGCGGTGGCCCGGTCGCTTCGTTGCGGACATTGCGAAAACATCTGGCCAATGAAAAGGCACTGGCCCAGGCCTTTCGGCATGTAGAAACCATTCTGCCCAAGCTCCGTGCCGAAGCCCCGCAGTTGGTGCAGCGCATTGCCGGTTGTTTCTTTTGGGCGATCATCGATCACGGCTACCCTGAGGATATTCGCCGCTATCTTCATGCCTTTGGGGCGCCGGAGGAAGATCCGCCGATGTCGCGATTGGAAGCGCTGGCACTGGAGCAGCGCCAGGACCTCCAGAATGCCCACATGGCGTGGCGCGATTACGAAAAAGAGCTGGCCAACCATGCGGCAGTGCTGCCGCCTGGCCATGTGGATAGGATGCGATCTTTGGTGTGGCAACGGATGGCTGCCAACGCCGCCAAGTTACCCAATGACGATCTCCGCCGCCGCATGCGTCGTATGCCGCTGGCCATGTTTGACGACATGCCGCGGCCGCTGAAGCCCAATGCCGAGACCTGCTTCAAGAAAAGCGTCGAACTGGCGCCCGATCAACTCGAGGCTCATCGGGTGCTGGTGACACACTACCTGGAGGTCGGCAAGAACAGCAAGGCTCTGACGGCCGCCAAAAAACTGCTCAAGCAGTTTCCCGACCACAACCCGACCCTGGAACTCGCCGGCGATCTTAACCTGGCAAAGGATAAATACGTTGATGCGGTAAAGTTTCTGTCCAGGGCTTTGCATGCCAATCCGGTGGACAGCAACTTGCGCGAGAAGGTTGCCCTCGCACATGCCGCATGCGCTGAACAGCATGCTTCGGCCAAACAGCTTAACAAGGCCCGTCAACAGTTCGAGCAAGCACTGGCGCTCCGTGAAGGGGTCAATCCAGTGACCATACTGTGCCCCTGGGCGGCATGCGAGTTCTTGGCCGGCGAGGACAAACGCGCCGAGGAGTTGCTGGAGCAAGCCCGGGCTGCCCAATGCCATCCCCTGGCAATTGCTTTTGCCATGCTGAATCACGCGCATCGGCTCAATCTGCCTAAACCGCTCAAGAGTCGATTTGAAAAGGATGTCACTCGATTGCTCAAGGACGTGCCCGTTGCGGCAGGAGCGCTGGCTGTGGCTATCCTGGCGGCAGCGTTCCGCCAGGCCGGCGTCAAGTACACCGGCCAAAAAACCCACCAAAAAAAGATCTTGACTTACCTCACCCAAGCCGCGGACGCCGAGCTTTCAGAAACGCAATTGCAGCAAATTTGCGCTGCCCTTGCGGATCTAGGCGCAACCAAGGTGCTGCAAGTTTATGCCTTTCAAGGCCAACGCCGTTTTTCAACCAACCCCAGGTTTTACTTGGCCGAAGCCGACATCTATTTATCGCAATCCCGCAGTCGAATAGCCGCAACGCGTGCAAAAGGCCTGCTCGACAAGGTAAGCGAAATGGCCGCCAGATTGCCGCCAGTGGAGCGCGACGCCTTGCTCGCACAAGTGCAGCAGCGCGAGGAGAAGCTGAACGAGATGAACCCGTTCGCCAGGCTGTTTGGGGGCGCCAATGCGGAAAATATCTTCGGCGACTTTATGGGCGGATTCGGCGGCGACTTCGATGACGACTTTGACGACGAGGATATTTTAGGCGACGATGATTGGTGACAGCCCGCTTGCGGTAATGCGCTCGCAACCTCTGCTTACGACCAGCGCCTCATGACGAACGAACCTGCCCATAACGAATCCGGGGCTCCACTGCAACAGTGGCGGACGCTGCGCGCCTTGAGCCACGGCAACTATCGCCGGTTTTTCATCGGTCAGGGCGTTTCGCTGCTTGGAACGTGGATGCAATTGACGGCGCTGCCCTGGCTCGTTTATCGGTTGACCAAGGATCCCTTCCTGGTGGGGCTTAACAACTTCGCCAGCAATATCCCCTGGCTATTGCTGTTGCCTGTGGCTGGCGTGTTTTTGGATCGGTGGAACCTGCTGCGCATGGTGATGGTCACCCAGGCCCTGGCGATGGTGCAAGCGTTTATCCTGGCGGGCCTCGTGTTATTTGGCGCCGCCGACATTTGGCAATTGATTGTCTTGTCGCTCAGCCTGGGTTGCGTCAATGCCTTTGACTTGCCCGCCCGGCAAGCGATGTTGCCGGAACTGCTGGAAACCAGGGAGGATTTGTCCAACGCCATTGCCTTGAATTCATCGTTGTTCAACGCGGCTCGACTCGTGGGACCGGCCTTGGCGGGTTTGCTGTCATCTTTTGGCAGCGTCGGTGAAGGCTGGTGCTTCCTTCTGAATGCCGTGAGCTTTCTGGCGGTATTGATTTCGCTGACGACGATCACGGTGAAGCCGCCATTGGTGAGGCCAGAGGTCAGTCCGTTTTTTGAGGGCCTGGCCGAAGGGCTGCGTTATGTTTGGGGTCACCCCCCGATCAGGGCGGTATTGGTGCTGGTGGCCATCGTGGGGTTCGTGGCAATGCCTTACACCGTGCTGATTCCGATCTTCGCCGGAGACGTCCTACAGGGCGATCCGCAGACTTACGGTTGGCTGTTGGCGGCCTCGGGTTTTGGAGCGTTGATTGGCGCCTTATACCTGGCAAGCCGGCCAAACATTCGCGGCTCCGCGTCGCGCATTGTGGTGACTGGCTTGATTGCAGCCGCAAGCATGACGGCTTTTGCGTTTTCGCAAAACATCGCCCTGTCGATGGTGTTGATGCTTTTGTCGGGAATGAACGTGATGCTCATGTTAGTTTCTTGCAATACGCTGGTGCAAACCATTGTCCCGGATGATATGCGCGGCCGGGCCATGAGCCTGTACAGCATGGCCTTCATGGGACTGACGCCGTTTGGCCACTTGATCGGCGGCTGGATTGCGAGCCGCTGGGATCCAACAACTGCGATGTTGATCTGTGCTACAGGCTGCCTGGCGGGGTCAGTGTGGTTTGTGCCGTATCTTGGCGTGGTGCGGGCCGCCATCCGGGAACATGTGCGGCCGAAGACAATTGCCGTGGTGATTGCCGCGGAGGGAGAAAACGTGGTGGCTGAGCTGCCCGAGGAGGTGTCACGTGTTTGATCCCTGGGAAGTGCTGGGTTTAACCGCCGACAGTGACGATGAGACGATACGCCGGCGCTATCTGGAGCTGGTCCGGCAATTTCCGCCGGAGCAGCATCCAGAGCGTTTCGCCGCGATTCGCCAGGCTTACGAGCGTACAAAAGACCTGACGACGCGGCTGCGCTGGCTAATGTTCGAAGCGGGGAAAAATGATTCCATTGACGCGATCATCGAGGAGTTGACATGCCGGACTACGCGCCGCCGGGTGCCGCTGGAGACCTTGCTGTCGAGCCTGGGACAACCCTGACGGCTGAAGCGATTGAAGGCATTCTTCAGGACTTCCGCGCTTGGTTGCAGCAAGCGGCTGTTGCCGAGCAACCAGCGCCGGCGGAGCCTGAGTTTTCCTGGCATGCGCTGGCGGCCGAGTTCACGGCGCTGCGCCACGAGGTTAATCTGCAAACCAAGGCGGCGCGTGCACAGTCGGAGCAAAACGCGGCGGCCCTGGAAAAACTCGACGAGGCGATTGGCGCGGTCAGTGAAGCTCGCGGTGACGATGGCGGCGACGAGGCATTGCGGCCGCTGTTAAAGACTCTGGTGGATGTCTACGATTCGCTGGCTTTGGCACGTCGAGAAGTGCAGCGGGTGCAGTCCAAAATAGAGGATTTGCAGGCGCATGCAGAAGAAGGCGAAGGACTCATTCCAGTTCAGTCTCCCGCCACGTCGCCAGTGCGTGTCAGGCCGTGGCGAGAATGGTGGCTGGCCCTGACTGGCCGTGCGCAACCCTCGCAGCCGCGGTCAGCTGCGGAACTTGAACATCGCATGGCGCAGCAAGAGAAAGAACTAACAGATTTACGGCAAGCGGATTCGACCCGTGCTCAGACGGCCGCACAGATTCGGCAAGTTTTTTCGTCGATCATTGTCGGCTATACTATGAGCTTGCAACGTATCGAGCGGGCCATTGCACAGCATGGGTTGGAGCCGATTGACTGCGTCGGTGAACAGTTTGACCCCGAATGCATGGAAGTCGTCGAAGTCGTCACCGAACCGGGACGGCAGGGAACGGAAGTGTTGGAAGAAGTCCGCCGCGGCTATCGCTGGCGGGGGCGGTTGTTTCGATTTGCGCAAGTTCGTGTTTCGCGCCCTTGAACCGCTTTGGTGCCGAGCCGCAAGCGACATTTAATAGGAGACTCACACATCATGGCTGAACCAATCGTCGGCATTGACCTGGGCACGACCAACAGCGAAGTGGCCATCATCCGCGACGGCCAGCCGCACGTCTTCGCCGAAGATGGCGATCCCATTTTGCCGTCGTTTGTTGGGTTGTCCGAAGACGGCAAGCTCCTGGTCGGCAAAGCGGCCCGCAACCAATGGGCGCTGGCCCCGGAGCGGACGATCAAGTCGATCAAGCGCAAGATGGGCCAGGATGTCAAAGTTAAGCTCGGCGATCAGGAATATCGGCCGCAAGAAATCTCCGCCATGATTCTGCGGGCGTTAAAGGACAGGGCCTCGCGCGAACTGGGTGTCGAGGTCAAGAAGGCCGTCATCACCGTCCCTGCTTATTTTAACGACAGCCAGCGTCAAGCGACCCGTGAGGCCGGTGAACTTGCCGGCCTGGAAGTGGTCCGCATTCTCAATGAGCCGACCGCCGCTTCACTTGCTTACGATCCCAGCCAGGCCGATCTGCAGCGCATGCTCGTCTACGATCTGGGCGGCGGCACCTTTGACGTTTCGGTTGTTCAGTCGCAGGAAGGCGTCGTCGAAGTGTTGTCGAGCCACGGCGACACCCAACTCGGTGGCGACGATTTCGACGATTTGCTGCTCGCACATGTCGCCGACAAATTCAGCAAGGAGCACGGCATCGATTTGAGGGCCAGCGTCGTAGCCAAGTCGCGCGTCTTGCGCGCGGTCGAGGCGGCCAAACGCCAGATGTCGGAACATCCCTTTGCCCGCATTGAGGAAGAGTTCATCGCCGAAAAAGAAGGCCAGGCCTTGCATCTCAATATGGAAATCGAACGCTCCGAATACGAGACTTTGATTCAACCGCTGCTCAACAAGACGATGGACTGCGTTCAGAAGGCTTTGGACGACGCCATGCTGACCGCCTCGCAGATTGACAAGGTCGTACTCGTTGGCGGCAGCACGCGGACGCCCATCGTGTCGCGGCTGCTGGAAGAACGGCTAGCGCAGCTTGCGCATCAAGAGGTTAATCCCGACCTGTGTGTGGCAATGGGCGCGGCAATTCAAGCCGCGCTGGTCAGCGGCATTGATGTCGGCGCGGTGCTGGTGGACATCACGCCGCATTCGCTCGGCATCAAATGCCTCGACATGGACGCAGGCTTCGATTTTCCCTATCGCTTCGCCGCCATTTTACACCGCAATACAGCATTGCCGGCATCGCGGAGCGAAGTGTTCAACACCGTCCATGACAATCAGCGTGAAGTGGAGATCGACGTCTACCAGGGAGAGAGCTGCGACATTCGCCACAATCACCGTATCGGCCGTTTTCTGATTCAGGGTCTCGCCAAGGTGCCCGCTGGCAATCAACTGGTCGTGCAACTCGATCTCAATCTCGATGGAATGCTCAAAGTCTCGGCCCGCGAAAAAGCAACGGGCCTGCAGAAGATTGTGACCATCGAGAACGCGCTGGCCTCCTTCGAGCGTGAAGAGCGTGCGGTGGCTCAGGAGCGTTTGAACCGCCTCTGGCAGAACTCGGAGGCAAGCGACAACGGCGACGAAGACGAGGAAATGCTCGAAGCCGTGGGGGTGCCAGAATTGGTGCCCGGGCCGCGCGAAGGGCAGCGTGAGACTGTGCAGGCGAGGGCCTTGTTAGAGAAAACCGAGCGACTCATGGCCACGACACCGGCGGAGGACAAGGCGGAATTGGAACGGTTGATGACGGCCGTTCGCAATGCGCTGACGGACCGGCACTGGGAGGAACTGAACACGGCTTGCAATGAGTTGACGGATGTGCTGTTTTATTTGGAAGACGCGTGACAAAACCCGGTTGCTGGGTCTTTGTCGTTATGCACGCTTAATGACTCCGCCCTGGAGCCTTGCCCTGTAGCCAAATGGTCGCATAATTGATGGTGTGACAGCCACCAGCCCACACTCCGCACAATCAGGCAAGTAATCATGCGATCCTTACCTGCCATCTGCTTTGTTGCGCTAATCCTCACAGGCCTTTTCGTTGGCGTCAACTCCGCTCGCCAGACGCAGCCAAAACCCGTGGAATTGACGAAAGAAAACATCGAGTTTTTCGAGAAGCATATTCGCCCGGTCCTGGTTGAGCGTTGTTACGAGTGTCATTCGACGCAAACGAAAAAGCTCAAGGGGAAGCTGCTGCTTGATTCGCAGCCAGGCATTGCCAAGGGTGGCGAAAGCGGGCCGGTGCTTGTGCCCGGAGATGTCGAGAAGAGCCGATTGATTCAGGCGATTCGCTGGACCGATACCGATTTGGCGATGCCGCCCAAGGGCAAGCTGCCCCAGGCGGTGATCGAGAAATTCGAGCAGTGGGTCAAGATGGGAGCCCCCGACCCGCGCACGGCGGCGGTGATCGCGAAGGGGCCGAAAACAATCGACATGGATGCCGCTCGCAAGTGGTGGGCGTTTGTGCCGGCAACGCAGTCGGCCGCGCCGGCGGTGAAACAACAAGGATGGGCCAGGAAACAAATCGATTACTTCGTGCTTCAAGGATTGGAAGCGAAGGGATTGACGCCGTCGCCGCCTGCCGATCCGCGGACCTTGATTCAGCGCGTTTATCTTGATCTCATTGGCCTGCGGCCCAGTTACGAAGAAACCGAAGCTTTTGTCAAAGATCCTTCCAACAAGGCCTACGAAAAGATCATCGAGAAACTCCTGGCCTCGCCGCAATACGGCGAGCGCTGGGGCCGTTACTGGCTCGATGTGGCCCGCTACGGTGAGGACAACCCAACGTCCGAGGCGACCAATCGGCCTTATCCTTATGCCTGGCGTTATCGCGATTGGGTCATTGGGGCGATCAATAAGGATGTCCCGTATAACCAGTTTGTCTCGTTGCAGCTTGCCGGCGATTTGATTCCTAAGACGCCGCGCACTGATTTGGCCGCGACCGGCTTTCTCGGGGCGGGGCCGGTATATCACAAGGATGGCCGGCTCTCCAAGGACGTTATCGAAAATCTCTACATGGATGACTGGGATGAGCGCGTTGATGTGGTTTCGCGCGGCGTGCTAGGGTTGACGGTTGCCTGTGCTCGTTGCCACGATCACAAGTTCGATCCGATCAGCACGCGCGATTATTATGCTCTGGCGGGGGTTTTTGCCTCTACCGTGCAGGCGCCGCGACCTATCGCTGAGGTTGATCCCGAGGCCGAAACGCGGTTCATGTTGGCTTCGCAGAATCTCTTCTATGTCAGTTACGTTGCCAACCTCATGCGCAATGAGCCGGGAACCGATCCGAAGTATGCCCGCAAAAAGGTCGAGCAATTCGTGAAGGACCTGGACAAAATCGAGGGCGAGATTGCGGGACTCCAGAGCAAGTATCCGGTCCTCCACGACTACCTGGTCAAACTGGACAAGCGACCCGCGCCTTACACCGGCGCTAAAAAGGAAGCTCAGCCAGTGCAAAAAAAGGGCAAAGGCGGCAACGCTGCCAACGAGCCGTTTTATCATTCGGTATTTGACGCGGGGGTATGGGTTGACGGGTCGGACACGGAATTGACCATGATCGACATCAAGCCCGGCAAAGCCCATGACCTTAATGTGCTGCCCGGCGGCAATGTCGCCAAACCTGGCGAACTCGTGCCGCGCGGTTTCATTTCCGTGCTGGCCAAAGGCGACAGCGCGTTCAAGCACGGTTCGGGCCGGTTGGAGTTGACGGAAAAGATCTTCAGCGATGCCGCCCCGCTGGCCGCGCGAGTCATCGTCAACCGCGTCTGGGGCTGGCATTTTGGTAAGCCGCTGGTCGACACGACTAGCGATTTCGGCACCCAGGGTGAGAAGCCGTCGCATCCGCAATTGCTCGATGATCTGGCCGCGCGGTTTATCGAAAACGGCTGGTCGCTCAAATGGCTGCACCGCGAGATCATGCTTTCCGCGACTTATCGGCAGGCAAGCCGCACGCGTCCCG
>DASRAT010000976.1:0-4054 GCA_035638015.1 Gemmataceae bacterium
GCGATACTCGGCAATTCTCCTGGCTACTTCTTCTGGTGGCACAACTGGGGTAGCCTTCATCGTCATGGCAAAAGCCCCTCGTGCGGGCTAATCCCGCAACTTAAAGCTCACGTACTTCGTCTCCATGTACGCTTCCAGCCCCTCGTGGCCAAGCTCGCGGCCCAAACCGCTTTCCTTCATGCCGCCAAACGGGCATTGCGGAGCCGCCGGCACCGGATCATTGATGCCGATGATGCCCGCTTCCAGGCCTTCGGCCATCTTCCAGGCCACGCTGAGATCGTTGGTGAATACATAAGCCGCCAGGCCATATTTCGTATTGTTGGCCTCGCGAATCACGTCGTCAATCTTGCTGAAATCCAAGATCGGCATCACGGGAGCAAACGGCTCCTCCGTCATCATCTTGACTTGCGGCGTCAGACCGGTCAACACCGTCGGCTCGAAAAAGTAACCCTTGGGGAACTTGTCGCTGCGCTTGCCGCCGGTCAAAACCTTGGCCCCACAGCGCTTGGCGTCTTCAACCAACGCGATCGTCCCTTCCATCGCTTTCTTCTCGAACATTGGACCGATTTCAACGCCGGGATCAACGCCGTTACCGAGTTTCAAAGCCTTGGCAAACTCCACGCTGGCTTCCACAAATTTTTTCTGCACATCTTTGTGAACGTAAAACCGGCTCGGAGCGATGCAAACCTGGCCATTGTTGCGGAACTTTCCCATGACGGCCGTCTTGGCCCCAATCTCAGGATCGGCATCGGGGAAAACGATAAACGGTGCATGGCCGCCCAGTTCCAGGCTGACGCGCTTCATCTGATCGGCACAGCCTCGCATCAGCTGTTTGCCGACTTCCGTCGAACCCGTGAAGCTGATCTTGCGACAAATCGGATTTTCCAAAAGTTCATCGGCGACTTCCTGGGCCGGTCCCATGACGAGATTGACCACGCCCGCCGGCACGCCGGCATCGACCAAGCATTCAAAAACTTGCACAAGGCTCAGCGGTGTCTGGCTGGCCGGCTTGCACACAATCGTGCAACCCGCCGCCAACGCAGGGGCGATCTTGCGGGATTGCAACGTGATCGGAAAATTCCACGGGCTGATCGATCCCACCACACCCACCGGATGCTTGACCGTGACATGCCGTTTGCCCGGCAGATGGTTCGGAATCACTTGCCCGTAAGCCCGCTTGCCCTCTTCCGCGAACCATTCAAACGTGTCGGCGGAATGCAGAATCTCGGCCTTCGCTTCGGGAACGGGTTTACCCTGCTCCAAGGTGAGCGTCTTGGCAATGCTGTCGGCCCGCTCGCGCATCAAATCGGCGGTCTTCTTGAGCACTTTGGCCCGGTCATAAGCCGTCAACTTCATCCAGCTTTGCATGGCCCGATGGGCGGCTTCCAAAGCCCGTTTCACTTCCGCGCGGCTACCGTACGCGACCTCGGCAATCACTTCTTCGGTCGCGGGATTGATGACATTCAGCGTGCGGCCGCTATCGGAATCGCACCATCTACCGTCAATGAACATTTTCTTGCGGGTCGTGGTAGTGGCGGCAGTGGCGGTCGACATCATTTTCTCCTTGACAGGGATAGAAGGTTCAATGGGTTGAAGATTTTAGCATTAGCTCATTGTAGGAGTGTAGGAAAGGGCTGCAATCGGCGGGTGAAAAACAGAGCAGTTATCCTGTTACCTTGCGAGCATCAAACCACTCGGGAAGGGCTTTCGACAGGTCTTCCACGAACTTGCTGCGCGGCAACACCAGATCGCAACCGGCCTCCCGGGCCGTTTTCAACGTGGCATTGTCAACGTGGGAGCCATAGGCAACGACAAAAGGCCGCGGCTGCGGCAGCGTCTTAATCAACTCGGCGATGCCCAGGCCCGGATTCTGCAAATCGATCAAAAGGCATTGCGGCGTGGCGGTGGCGATCAAATTGCCGAGTTGTTGGGCGGAGCGAGCAGTTTTTACATCCAGGCCGACGGACCGAGCCGTTCCCGACACCCGGCTGGTAAACATCAAATCATCGGACAGGTGGTACCCCAGCATTCTTTTCCTCCAATCGGGCGATTGGCGTTATATTGCTTCCGGCCCGCGTTCGCCGGTCCGAATGCGAATGCAATCGTCAAGCGGCAGGATGAAAATCTTGCCATCGCCGATGCGGCCCTCCGGCCCGGTGCGGCCCGCTTCCATGATGGCGTTGACCGTCGGCTCGACGAAATCCTCGTTGACCGCGATTTGCAGCTGCACCTTGCGGAGCAGGTTCACGGTCAACTCATGTCCGCGATAGACCTCGGTGCGGCCTTTTTGACGGCCGAAGCCCTGCACGTCCACGATGGTCATGCGAAAGACCGCGACTTTGCTCAAAGCGTCCTTGACGGCTTCGAGCTTGGAGGGTTGGATGATGGCGAGGATGAGTTTCATGGGTCAAGTTGCTCCACAGATTTGTGGTCCCTCTTACTCGGAAGGATCCCGTGGCTCGCGATGCTTTTCTCGGAGTAAGTATTCTCTCATTTTTTTCAGTTTGTCGGTCTGATCACGCATCGAGGCGGCCCAATCGAAATCCAAACGACTCACGGCATCTTCCTTCATCATTTGCAGCCATTTGAGTGACTCATCCAGAGCTTTCACCGCGTTTCCAAGCCTCTTTGGTAAATCATTTATTTCTACTTTTTCGACAACAAGCGGTCGAATTTCATTGGGTCCCACCAGAGCCAAAACTCGTTCGCGCACATCTTCCGGTTTCAACTCCAAATTCAAAAGCACTTGGGCGGCTACTCCTTCGCCCTCCCGGATCAGGCCGAGGAGAAGATGTTCAGTGCCGACATGATTGTGGTTAAATACGCGAGCCTCTTCAATTGCGAATTCGATGACTCTTTTGGCCCGCGGGGTCTGTGGCAATTTCCCGGACAAGGTTTCTGCTTGGCCGATTATGATCTTCTCCACCTCGCGACAAACGGCACCGAGATCAACGTAAAGGTCCCGGAGCACGAGGGCACCGACGCCCGATCCCTCTTTGATGAGACCCAGCAGAATGTGCTCTGTGCCGATGTACTCATGCTTAAGGCGTATCGCCTCCTCGTTCGCCAATTGCATTACCTTGCGGGCGCGGTCGGTAAAGCGTTCGTACATGGTTTCCTCCAATCTTAAACAACGGCCTCGCGCAGTTTGTCGACATGCTTTTTCACGTCATCAACATTGTAAATGCTGCCAACACCATGCTGCCGATTATGCAGATATTTCTCAAATGAAACACGGGCCTGCTCGATTTCGCCCTTGTGCTGGAAATAGCGGCCCATGCGGTAATGCACATCGTTAATGAGTTGCAACGCCCAATCCATCCCTTCACTGCAATCGCCGTCGGCAACCTCATCTAGGTCCATGCCGAGCAAGATGGTCCAAATGGCAAGGGCCGACGATTCCTGACCGTTCATGTATAACGCGCCGGCGTAGTCCCACAGTACCAAAGCGCAATTCGGGGCCAGTTCGACGGCGCGTTTGCTGCATTGCAGCGCTTTTTCGTACTCTTTTTGTCCGTAATATGTGGCGCCCAGCGTCGTCCAAAGCCAGTGTTCTGCCGGATTGAATAGCAGCTCTTCCTGGATCTGCTCTCGGGCTTTGGTCCACTTCTTGGCGGTTAGCAACTTGGCAATGGCTTTCATTGGGGAGCCTCCATCATTTCTCCGAGGGCGGCGGGATCACCAAATCGCGACAAATCTTGCGAACCAAACTCGCATCGATTTCAGGGTGGCGTGGAATGGCCGTGCGTCCTCCCATCGCCGGATTCCCGTAAATGGTGTGTCGTGCTCCTTCTCGGATAAATCGGGCTCCATGCCGTTCAAGGAATTGTAAAAGTTTTCGGCGTTTCATTTGACCGCGGGAGTCAAGAAGCGAGTTTTCAGCGCAATCACTTCACGATAATCAGCTTTCGGTCCAACTGACGGTTTGGCTTTGGCATTGGGCCGGGGCAAAGGCGACCCTTCGTCAACCAGGCATTCCGCCATCAATTTCAAAGCATCCCGCACCATGACGCGGGCCGACCGCAGCGTTTTCCCTTGTGTTGAAACGCCTGGA
>DASRAT010000977.1:0-5399 GCA_035638015.1 Gemmataceae bacterium
TATCCTTGGCCGGACGCCAATAGCTGCTCAGGTCGCCGCCGGTCAAATCCAGGGCCATGTCGTAGGCAGTGGCCTCGTCGATGGTGGCGGGCGCCAGCTTCGGACGGAGCGTCAATGCCACGCTGTAGCCCAGCCATCTCAGCTTGTCTGCATGCGGCAGGGAGCGGAACGCTTCGAACCGGGCCGTCTCAGACTTCGCCTTGCGCCAGTTGGCCGGAAGCGACTTTTCCATCGATTGCAGCGCCTTGGCGGCAATGGTGGATGTGTTTTGACCGGTCCGGTCGGCATGAGAACGCCTAAAGAGGATGTCCGGGCCGTCGGAAATGGGGCGCTTGTCAACGACATGGCTGGCGGCCTGGAAGGCCAGCAGGTCAAAGGCAATCGCCAGATGCTTGGCGATCTCGACCTGCGCGGCCTGCAAGCGGTAACCGGCCAGGTCACGGCGCAGCGATTCGGATAGGGGGTTTTTCGGCTTCACCACGTCCGGGTCGCCGTCACCATCATCCGTTTTGAGCAGCCTGGCCAGCTGCTTGCGCTGTTCCGGTTTTACCAACCCCTTGTCGTAACATGGCGTGCCGTCCTGGCCGATGGAGACGTAACAACCGGCCAACTTCTTCTGTGCCGCGTCGAAATCGACGAAGGCAGCGATCTTTTGCTCCACTTCGTCGATTTGGTTATGAAGTGTTTCCTGTTGGTCGAGCAAAGCATCCGACTCCGTTTCGGCGAGGGCTTGTTCCGTTGCCTCCAGCTCGGCGTCGAGGCGGGTCTTGAACTCAACCAACTCGTCCGGTACGCCGATCAGCACCGGCTTGAGCCGCTCGCAGCGGTAGATGGATTGGTAATCCCGCTCCGGGCTTATCTCGATCCAAGCCCAGCCTTCGGCCTCAAGCTCCTTGCGGATACCGGCCAGCTTCTCCTCGGCCAGTCGCTGCAAGATTGCGGGATTTTCAAGATAGACCTCGTCCCCGAACAGGTCGGCGCGGGTGGTGCCGCCCGCCACCATATAGGCGTCGAGCCCGACGAAACGTGCCAGCTTGCTGCTTGCCTCGATCATCTTCTCGGTGAGGGCGTCGCGGATGGCGCCCGGATCGGTCTTTTGCCAGTCTTGCAGGGATTTGAAGACCTTGCGCTGGCGCCGGTGATCGTCGGTGAGCGTGAAGGCCATCAGGCATTCCAGCGTCATCCCGTCATTGCGGTATTCCTTGAGCAACGGCGGTGCGACGCGGGCCAGCTTCATCCGTTTCAGGACAAGGCTTTCCTCGACGCCGAATCGCCGGGCGACCTCGGCTGTTGTGTCACCCTTATCGATCAACGCGGCGAACGCCTCGAACTGGTCGGCCGGGTGCATGGCCAGCCGCACGGTGTTTTCGGCGAGGCTCATTTCCAGGGCGTGTTCGTCGGTCACGACCTGGCACGGCACGGCGAAATCCGCCGGCAGCTTGGCCTCGGCCTGAAGCGAACGAATAGCCGCCAGGCGGCGGCCGCCGGCGATGACGCGGAACATGCCGTCACCGCCGTCAGTGACGACGAGGTTCTGCATCAGGCCGTGCGCCAGCAGAGACGATTTCAGCTCGCCCATCCCTGCTTTGCTGCCGGTGCGGCGGGCATTAAGCGGGGATTGTTCAAGCTGAGTGGCGGCGATAAGCCGCGGTTGGACGGTGGTGTTGCCGGTGCTATTCATAAAAGACTCCTTGAGATAAATGGTTGAAAAAAACCGGCGGGCGGCATGAACCCCCCGCCGGCATCCCGGTCAGGCCGTAGCCTGTTCGATTTCCTTGGCTTTCTCAGCCTCTCTGCGGGCTTTGGATTCGGCCCGTCGCTGCACCTTGATCCAAGCGTAAGCCTCGCGGATCAGTTCGGCCATCGCCAGGCAATCGTCGCCATTGAGGCTATCGGTTTCCTGCCAATCGCCGTCGTCGGGCTTGTAGCTGCGGGTGGGAACGACGCAGTACAGTTGCCTTTGTCGCCGGTATTGCGCCAGATAGTGACTTGCAAGGCGCCGTCGCGGATTTTGTGCGCTGGTTTGGACATGATGTTGGTCTCCTTCTTTTGGTTTCAGGCTCCGACCATCGGGGCCTTACGGAAGCGACCCCACAGACGCTTGGCCGGGCTCTTGCCCACGGGGCGCATCGTGCGCCCCGTGCCCGTTGCAACCTGAGAAACGGAAGGTTCACCCTTTGGAAAAAAAAACTTTGTGAAAGCCGTTTCTCTGGTTGCAACGGGCGGCTGCGGCTGTAGGTTCGCGCGAGTAAGGACACGGGCGGGGACGGAAGAAAAGGAGAAGGCAGATAAGTCAACACCACCGCTGGAACATGCGGCAGGTCAAAATCATCAAAGCCACCAGGAGCAAACGAGGGCGGCAACCGGCATACAAATCGAGCAAAGCGAGACCCGGCGGCGGTTGCCCAAGGAAAAGGAGAAAGCCGAGGACTCAGCTGAATTCGGCTATTCGGCAGTTGGGGCGCTGACGCGCAGCAGCAATGGCATTTTTCTCGGAGATTATCAGGAAATTGAAAACTTCGACAAACTGCAAAAATAGCCTTTCAGCCGACTTGTTCCCTCGTGCTGCCTTCTTAGAATGACTGTCAAGTGCTTTTGTTCCAAGTTCGCAATCCTGGTTGAAGGAGCGCACCGATGCCAGAGCGGAAACGCGGACCCAAATTGCCTGTGATTGAAATGGTTGTTGACGACGACCTTGACGGGTTGACCCAAAGGCGAATTGTCAAAGAACAGCAAATGTTCGAGGATCGCGCAGAGCGAGTTCGAAATCGTCTCACGATGAATCAAGCTTTCCTTCCGCAATCAAGCCGGGGCCAGCAGAAAGGAAGAAAGAAAAAAAAAGCAACGGGCTGAGGTTTCCAACCCGGAGGGGTTTTGTCTCCAATGCAGGAGGAAAGGCCAATCGTGTGTATCGAGGTGTATTCAACAGATCAGCCCATCCAAATCCTATACGAAAGCGAAAACTTGCGTTTTCTTTCGCCCCTGTCTTTTCGGGGGCGATACATCCTGTTGGTGCGCAACGCTGGGTTTAGGCCCATCGACTTGCTCTCTGTGTTGTATCCTCGTCGCCTCTTCAGTGCCACAAAAGTCGCGAGCAAGCCGCAGGCTAAGATTAAATTCCGCGGCTTTACTAATATCACTGAGCGGTTGCCGGAGTACCACAACGCACTAAGAATCGCAAGCCCCAACCAACTTGAAATGGAGCTTCCGGATCCGAACAATCCACTCTGTAACCTCCCATTCCTTCGCGGGTATTGGGACCATAGCAACATCGCTTACGAATTGCCGCCGCGAATCCGTGAAAAGGCACAGCGTTGTCTTTGGGCGTACAACAAACACCATTTCTCGGCATGGAATTTCCGGCTGTCTGAACCAATAAAGCCAGGTGATGCGCATTGGTTCCAATGGCAATTTGTTGTCGAGGATGCTGGCGGGTTGTTGGATAAGACGATTTATGGGCCGGCGGTTTTTCACGAAATCGCATCTCCGATCGACGTGCGCCGGACTGTTGTGGAGAACATTCAAAACGCCCTTCAAGACGTGCACAAAAAAAAACAGGAGTTCGATGTTCGGACGGAGGGAGACGTAGACAATCTCGCAATCCTCGGCGAACATGAGGAAGCTTTCAAAGCGATTGTACAGGACTTCGGCTTAGCCCAAGAAAGGCGAGTAGATATTCAATATTATGAACTGACCGTGGAAACGGGAAATCCCCAAGAACAATTCTTGATGTACATGCTTCCGCAAGGAGACATTCGGTTGCGATCAGGGAGTCCGCGTATTGGGAGCAACAAAAAGTTAGATGCCGGACGGCTCGGAGAGCCAGTGTACGAATGGAAATCGGGTTCAATTCTTGAACCAGCACATCCTTGGAGAAACACCGGCTTCACACTTCGAATGGGACTTGGGTGTACGAAGGCATTCGTCGGCTAATGTGCGTTTAAGTTGGAAAGCCGCTCACAGACTTCGGCCGATTATGGGTTTTTCGGTTGGTTTTGGTTCCTCTGCCGCATTTGACGGAGTAAACGAAACGTTTCGGTGAATGCGCCATTGAACGCGCTCGGCGCGATCCTCGAACATTTGCTGCTCCTTGGCGATTCGTTCTTCCGTCAACCCAACGAGGTCATCGGGCACCGTCAGGTCCTGTGTTGCATTTTGGTTTTTTTTCCTTTTCATCGTTCGCCCTTTCATCAAAAAACGGGGCATTTGGCAAACCGCAGCGCCGCTGCGAAGAATGCTGCTCCCGGATCCCTTGTCCAATGAGTGCTAGCCTGAATTTGCAAGGCTAAAGCCTGATCCATAGTACACAAACAGGACGTGACAGCGGACTAATAGCTGTTTTTGTAACTCTTTGCAAGAGAAATGGTTATGAAAAAAAATGGTGGGTTAGATGGGTAGGGGGCTTGATAGGATTTGGGATGCTCGGGGTCGCATATCAGCGTGGAAATGCTGGATGGTTTGGAATGTTCTTAGAAGCAAAATGGACACGAATGAATTGTTGAGGTGGGAAGATAGAAAAGCCAGGCAGGACATTGATACCTAACAGGATGGCTTGTCTCGGCCGACTCTCCGGTTCTACCAGAGTCAACAGCCCGAAAAATGATGACCCGTCCTGCATCGCTCTCCAACCCTGACAGCGCCCGGCCGGGGCGCAACCAGCGTGAAATCGTGGGCAGTGACGGTGAACACGCCGAACTGCTCATCGACCACGTCGGCGACCAGGTAAGGCCCAAGGAAAGACTGGCCACCAGGGCGCACGTCCCCTGAAAGAGCGTCACTTCCATCAGGCCCCATTTGTCTTCCGGCGTGATGAACTGCATCTCCAGGCCGCGCTCGGTATGCGCCGACCTTCCGGTGGCGACGGCGCCGGCGCCCGGATGCAGCGGCCTTTGAGCTGGGGCAAATCGGCGCTGCGCACCAGGCCGCTCGGCAGCAGCGGCCTCACCAATTCCATCAGTGGCCGGCTGGTGACGAAGCCCAGAAACTGCTTTCAATTGGGTGCGCGTCCCAGCCTCCGCGCCTGGTAGCGCTCGTTGCTTCGGCGTAGCGGACCGTAGCGGACCGTAGCGGACCGTAGCGGACCGACGCGCGCAATGTCCAAGTCTCAGGTTGCGATGCGATGGATCGCAAACCTCTGCTGATGGGAATCGAAGGATGCTCCACAAAGAAAGCCATTGCCGTAAACCAAAGACGCAGCTTCAATGAGGGTTTGCACAGATAAATCGGAGGGCCTTCGATTGAACCCGCTTTATGGCCATACGATCACGAAAAAGATTAAATTGCTGGTCAAGCGGCTGCTGCGATCCTTTGTGGCAAAAGAGCCGCTGAGGGTTTTCAGCCTTCCTGGAGGCTCTAATAGGCACGATCGTATCGAAGCCGTATACATTATCAATTTGGAT
>DASRAT010000978.1:0-3130 GCA_035638015.1 Gemmataceae bacterium
TGGAAAGCTATGGCCGCTTTTCAGAACGGTTACTTCTTTTTGCACGCCGAGCAATACCCCGCCGCGGAAAATTGCTTTCAACAGGTTGTGGACGATTTCCCCGATTGTGCCGAGGCCTATGCCAATTTGGGTTATGCGCGGCTCATGCAGTATTGCGACAGCATGGACGAGGCGGACGTGCGCAATCTGAAAATCGGGCAATTTGTTGCCGGCTGCTTTTATGCCCAAGCCAAGGATTTGGCGCCGGTGATCCGGGGTGACCGCAAAAAATGGCAGCAAGCTGTCAACACGCTGGAAATCGCCCTTCGCCGTCATACCAATCTTTCGCTGGCCCACGCCAATCTGGGCCTGGCCTATTTGGTGCATCCTGACGGCAAGAAAACCGCCGAGGCGCTCAAGCACTTCGCCGACGCCTACAAGGAAAAAGGCAAAGGGTTGGATGGTCTGTCCAGCGCCGCGCTGCTGGTCAATTACGGCGTGGCCGAGCAGGCCGCCGGTAATAACGCGGCCGCATCTGAAAAGTTCAAATTGGCCAGGAAAGCGCTGCCCACGGCAAAGCCATCTCCGGTCAGCAGCCAGGTGGCGTTGGCCCTGCTTTACAACGAAGCCACCCTGGCAGCCTCCGGGGACCGTGACAATCAGGCCGATGCTTTCATGGACTTTGAGGATTACCTGGCCATGTCCAGCCCGGATTCGGCCTGGTGGAAACTGGCCGGTGAACAATATGACCAGCTGGGCAGGGCCCTGGGAAAAAAGGTCGCTCCGAGCCAAGAATTGTCCAAGCGATTCGGCAACAAGTTCCTCCGGCTGGTCACGAGTGTGGAGCTTGCGCCCGGCAAGCTGGTGACGCTGAGCGATTCGACGGCCAAAGTTCTTACCCTGTTGGGCCGAGAGAACATGGCCGGCATTCCCGTGTATCACCGCTCAACGATCAAGCGCTACAACGGTGTCCACCCCGGAATGGACGTCCTGGGACGAGACACGATACTGGCGGTGTTCCTGACCAGTTCCGATGCACCGCCGGTGCACGTACAGCCGCAAGGCATTGGCGGCGCCAAGGTAGAGCTTCGAGTTGGCATGGCCGTTGACGAGTTTCGAGAGGCATTGAAGAACCAGCCGGAACAAGAGGGTTTCATGGTCGTCGATCCGGATTTGCGCTATGTGTTCCTTCCCTACCTGGGATTGGCTTATCGCGTGCAACGGGATCGAGTGGCGGAAATTGTGCTGGCGCAAGTGGCTCGCAAAGCAGGGGATTGAGTCATGCAAATCCGCCACGCCTTCTCACGCTGGCCCGCCGTGATTCTCGCCTGCCTTTTGGCCTTGCTGCCGCTTTGGACGCTCGCCAGCCAACAGCAGCGCAGCAGAGATCCAGCCCCGGTTTCGCCGCAGGACAAGGAGCAATTGAACGCGGCTTTGAAGTTCATGGCGGAAACGGTCACCCTTCTCAACAAGGGTCAAGCCAAGGAGGCGGAAGCGCCCGCCCGCAAGGCACTGGAGATCCACCTCAAAGTTTGGGGTGAAGAACACGTCGATACATCCAACAGCTACTTCAACCTGGCCTCTGTCATGCGCCAGCAGGGCCAACGCAAGGCCGCGGCGGAGTATGGGATCAAGGCGATGGAGATTCGCCGCAAAGTCCTGGGCGAGGACCACCTTGATACCGCACGCAGCTATTACAACGTTGCCGTCGACTTGAACTCTCTGGGTCAATACGCCAAGGCGGAAGAACTGGACCGCAAGGGGTTGGAAATCCGCCGCAAGGCGCTGGGCGAATGGCATCCCGTCACGGCCGGCAGTTACAATAATCTGGCTTCGGATTTACATCATCAAGCCAAGTTTGCTCAGGCCGAGGCGTTTAACCGCAAAGCGCTCGAGATATTTATTAAGCTCCATGGCGAGGAACACCCCAACACGGCTCAGAGCTACGCCAATCTGGCGCAGGATTTGGTTGGGCAAGGGCAATTCATAGCGGCGGAACAACTCGACCGGAAGTCCCTGGCGATCTACGTCAAGCTGAGCGGGGAAGAAAGCCCTGATGCCATTTACAGTTACAACAACCTGGCCGGCGTCATGGTCATGCAAGGACAATACGCCGAGGCCGAGCAGTTGCTTCGCAAAGCGTTGGCGATCAGCGTAAAGTTGACAGGCACAGGCAGCATGGGCACGGCGGAAATCCGCCATAATCTGGCTGGCGACTTGCTGGAACAAGGCCAGTTCGCCGCTGCCGAGCAGCTAAACCGCTCCGCCTATGAAGTGTTTCGCAAGTATCTCGGCGAGGACCACCCTCAAACGGCGAAGAGCCTCAACAGCCTGTCGCGTAGTTTGGCCGACCAGGGCCAGTATGCCGAGGCCGAAAAGCTCCACCTCAAGGTGGTGCAGATCAATCTCAAGGCTCTGGGCGAACAACATCCCGCCACAGCCCGCGCTTATAGCGCGCTAGCCGGTGATTTCCATGGCCAGGGCAAACACGCGCAAGCGGCGGACCTCTACCGCAAAGCTCTGGACATCTTTCGCAAAGCGCTGGGTGACGACCACCCATCTACTTCCGGCTGTTGCAGCAACCTGGCGGTCGAGCTGTCCCAGATGGGCCAATTCGCCGCGGCGGAGCCGCTGTACCGCCAGGCCCTCGCAACGCATCGCAAGATGCTCGGCGAGCAACATCCCGATACCGCGCTGTTTTACCAATTGCTTGCTTTTTGTTTGTATTGCCAAGGCGACTACGCCAATGCGGAAAAAATGGGTGTGACCGCCGCGAGTGCCTACCAGGCAGCGCGGTTGCGGATCAGCTACACCGGCCTGGGCCGGTCTACCTTTGGCGTCCGGCAATCGCCTTTGCGTCCACTGGCAGTGGTCCTGGCCCGCAACGATAAACCGGCCGAGGCCTGGAAGTATCTGGAGGAAGACCTTGGCCGTGGCGTTTTTGACGATCTGACCTCGCGCTACACCCGCAAGCTGACCGCCCAGGAGTTCCAAAACGAACAAGCTCTCCAGGCCAGGCTCGCTAACATCGAAAAGAAACTCAATGCCGATGGCAAGATCGATGCCAAGGAACTGATCGACTTGCAGCGCCAGCGCGAGCAGGTGATGGGCAGCCTTGTCCAGTTGCAGGCGGAATTGGAGAAGAAATACA
>DASRAT010000979.1:0-4706 GCA_035638015.1 Gemmataceae bacterium
GATCCAGCGATGCAACCAGGGCATCGCCCCCGGTCTGACGGAGCCTCCACCACTCGGAAGGCGGCATCCTTGGACGAGGTCGAATCCTTGGTGCAATTTTTCTACAAACTTTGGAATCTCAAGAAAATCGTAGCTGTCGTCAGCGTCCCCCATGATGATGAAGCGCCCAAGCGCCGCCTCAATTCCACCCATCAGAGCGCTGCCATAGCCAGGCTCAAGAACGTTGACGACACGCGCACCCTGGCGTTCGGCGATTTTCCGGGACGAGTCAGTGCTGCCATTGTCCGCTACGAGTATTTCTCCGGCAATATGATTTTCCCGCAGAGCACGCTGAGCTTTCTCAATGCAGCTTCCGAGCGTGTCCTCCTCATTAAGACAAGGGATGACCACCGAGACTTCGATGGATTCCGGCTGTGTTTCGGGTTGCATGAATTCGGTTTATCGTGCTTTAGTTCCAGCATTGAATCACCAGATGAATCTCGACGGCCAGCCTTTTCATTGCTCTCTTTTGCACCAGAGCAAGTCCGCAACGCGTCATTTTTGAAGCCTGGCGTTGAGATTGGTTCGCGCGGCTTGATACGACGCATTGGCCGGTTCGATCTCCAACGCCTTCGCCAGATAAGTTTCAGCCTGCGCGGGATTCTGATGCTCCAGGGAAACGTAGTGTTTCATGTAGTATGCGAAACCAGGCAAGAGCCGGTTCTTGATCATGTGGGAGAAAACTTTGTCGGCCTCGTCAAGGCGTTTGAGTCGAAAAAGGGAGTATCCGTAATCGCGCCAATAATTTTCACCGGCGCCTCTTTCTCTCGTGAGAATGGAAAGCAGCTCGGCCGCTCTGGCATAATCGCCCGCGATCATACTCACACGCGTCAAACCGGTGAGGGCAAAGATGCTGTTTGGCGACCTGGCGAAGGCACGCTTTGCCTCTTTTGAGGCTGGTTCCAATGTCTGTGTGGTTACCGCTGAGAATGCCCAGTCGCCGGGCCAGACAAGCCGGAATTCGTTTTGAGAAATTATTTCCCGATTGCTTTCCGTTCGTTCGAGGAAGAGCAACGTGTCATCATTGTAGGCCACCAATGCCCATTGAGGATCGCTGAAAAGAGCCTGAGCAAATTTAGAGATTGCTTGTCTGGAATGAATTGGCAAGAGCACCCCATGAACCTGGTATTTTTGGAAGATCTCGCGCCATGCTGGTTCGACTCGCAAGACTGGCAGGTACTCATTTTGCCAGAATTCCTCTGTGTAAGCATCTCCGCGTCCGTCAATAAAAGGTTTGAAGCGCGGGTAAAGCCACCAGAGCATGCTACCCCCGTAGCGCATTTCGTTGAAAATGTTTTGTGGAGGAACTTCGCGCTCAATGAACCGGTAAATCTCCATCGGGTAGTACGGTGGATAAAGGCCAACGCCAGGCAAAAAAGTCCGGTCGCGAAGGATGACCAGAAATGACAACAGCAACCAGGTCGCCGGCAGGAGAACTGTTTGGAAACGCCAAGGGATGACCGCCTGAAGCCGAGGCAACTGATTCAGCAGGTAAGCGGCATGAGGGGCGGCGATGATCGTGTAAACCAGGATCGAGCGCTGAGAACTGCAAGCCAGATATCCAAAAACCAGCGTCAGCAGCAGAAGCCGAATCCTGAGTTTCCTCCACGTAATAACTTGCAGAACAACCAACCCCACGAGCGACAGATAGAAAAGTTTTGATCCCTCCCACGAAGGAGGATGATATTCGAGGATCACGGATTGCCAGAATTTACTCGTGAATTGCGTAATGGGAACGAGCATGACGCGGAACCCATTGGGATTGATAAGTTCAAGTGCTACCACGGCGCTGGCGAAAGATATGATCACACTGATGGGGCGGATCATCAGGGATTTCAAAACCTCGCGCTTGAACAGCCCCAGGACTGGGCCTCTGTCGGTCTTCTTCCAGTACCACTCCCAAAGCAGATCGACCCATTCACTAGCTGCGCACACGATCAGCAGAACAAATCCGTAGATCACCCCCGCATGGGTGTTGGCCCACAGCGCCATGATGAGTGGAAGCGCTCCCCATTGCCAACGGCGATCTCTGCCAAAACGCAAATCCAGGTACGACGTCAAAGCGAAAAGCAGGGCCGTAAACAAATCGGGCCTTTCGAAGAATCGAACTCTGGCGATCAAGAGGCCAACTGTAACGACCCAAAACGGCCACAACGACTCTTTGCTGGTCAGGCTCCTCGCGCTGCACCACACTAGAAACATGATCGCAGCGCCAAGGAAGGCCTTGAACGCAATCAGCGCCGTGAGTCCGCCCCATGCGTAAACCAAATAATAAATTGTTGCTGGCGCCCATTGCTGGAGCAGCCACGTCTGATTCGGAGTCGTATAGGAGAACGTGTTTTCCGAGGGAATCCCGTGCCCCGCGAGGACATAAGCCCCGGTGCGCATGTGGTATCCCACGTCCACGTCCGAAACATGAAAAAAGCCGCCGAGGAAGAAAAAAACCAACAGCCCGGCCAAAAGAAGCGGCTGCCAGCTCCGAAGTTGCGGCGAACCATTCATCTGGCAGTTGGTTGTGATCTGGCCATGCGTGTGCGCAACTGAAAGCAATCGAGTACCCTCATTACCGTATTTCGCTCAACGCTCAAACCTTTGCATTGGGAACTTTATTTCTTTGAAAATGGACATGCAAGGGAATCCAACAGCGAGTCCGGCCGCCGTTCCGACGGCAGCCTCGAAATGTCCGGATCACGAAAAGCGACGCCAGTTTTTGTTTCCATTTCGCAGGGTAGTTGAATAGTTTTTTGCGCATGGCAACCATTCCTTTGGAAGACAATTTCACTGACATTATCGGCAAAGCGCAACGAGGCTTCAAATTGAGCGATGAAGAACTGGCGAAGCGCGCGGAGATTTCGCTTGGCGATTTGCAGCGCGTGAAATCGGGCGACGTGGATGAGCAGATCATCCGCCTTGTTGCGCGCAGTTTGAATCTGGGAAAGTCAACTTTGGTCGAGAGCGCAAAGAAGGCGTGGTATCCCAAGCCCATTTCGCTGGACGGTCTCGTGCAGTTCAACACGCCGTATCAAGACATGACCGTGAACAGTTATCTGGTGTCTGACCCGCAAACCGAACACGCGATCGCGTTCGACACCGGGGCCGATTGTGGCGACATGCTGGAGTTTGCGAAGGCCAACCACCTGCCAATCAATTTGATCTTGCTCACACACACGCACCCCGATCACATCGCTGACCTGGCGCGGTTGAAGGGAGAAACGGGCGCGCCAGCTTTTGTTTGTGATCTTGAGCCAACGTCTGGCGCTGAGACTTTTTCTGCCAGCAAGTCCTTTGAACTTGGCAGCCTTAAGATCGAGACTCGCCAGACTTCCGGCCATTCGGTCGGCGGCATTACGTATGTGGTCAGCGGCTTGGCCCGAAAGGTCGCGATTGTGGGCGACGCGATTTTCGCGGGGTCGATGGGCGGTGGCGGCGTTTCGTATCTCGATGCACTGGGCAACAACCGAAAGAAGATCATGATCTTGGAGAAGGACACGGTGCTATGTCCTGGCCACGGGCCACTGACCACCGTGGGCGAAGAGCAATTGCACAATCCATTCTTTCCGGAGTTTCAAAAGGCTTAGCAGCCTGTTGGTCATTCTCACCTGAGAACGACCGCACATCCGTCCCAACTTTTTCATTGCGCTGTCTCAGGATCAAACACAGTGTAAAAGGGACAAGACAGATTTACTGAGCTTGCCCGAGCATGACCATTTGCAAATCGGGCAGCCTGGCTTCAATTTCAGCCGGAATTTGTGAATTGACGCTGCCTGAAGGCGCGCGCAGGAAGAATTGACAGTGCTTTGTCCGATGTAGTCCTACAACTGACCGTGACATTTGCTTACACCTAGTGCGTGGCAAGGCACTTGCTAAGGCCACATTGCGGTTCGTAAAAGGCAATCAGTGAACGAATCAATCCGTATTAATATAAACCCGCCTTTTACTTCGTTCACGCCGCACAGAAAGAAAGAACAGTTATGCAAGTAACCAAACACCGTAAAGCAGGGTTCACATTGGTGGAAATCATGATCGTGGTGGCTATTATTGGTCTGTTGGCCGCAATTGCGATTCCTAACTTTGTCAAAGCCCGCACTGCCAGTCAAAAGAGCGCCTGTATCGCCAATCTCAAACAGATTGATGGAGCCAAGGCGACCTGGGCGCTGGAAAACAGAAAGACCTCCGCTGACACGCCGACCACTGGTGATCTCTATGGCGGCACGAAATACATTCGTGACGAACCCTCCTGCCCCGGCGGCGGCGTTTACACCATTAATGCGGTGGACACCAAGCCAACCTGCAATCTCTCGGCTTCAGGTCACACGCTCTAATCGGGTTTCAAAACCTGTCCACGAGGCTTAAGGAGCTTTGCTTCTTAAGCCTTTTTTCTTTTCTAGAAT
Source organism: Gemmataceae bacterium (assembly GCA_035638015.1). Classification (GTDB taxonomy): domain Bacteria; phylum Planctomycetota; class Planctomycetia; order Gemmatales; family Gemmataceae; genus DASRAT01. Next base: position 4,431 of record DASRAT010000979.1, read on the forward strand.
CGGAAATGGGCTTTGCAAGAATTCCCTCCGTGAAGTTCATGTCAACCAGGCTCAGTTCGATACCTGTGCCCACGTACCCACCAAAATCCGGCAATCAGAAGGGAGAAAGCGGAAAACATCTCTCCCAACCTGAACCAACGATCTTCGTATGTGAGAGTGATCTGGTGGCGTCCCGCCGGTACCTGAAGAGCCTGGAATGCGTGATTGGCTGGCCATAGACGTTGGGTGACTCTGTCCACTCGCGCCTTCCAGGGATGGTAGTACACCTGGGAGATA
>DASRAT010000980.1:0-8878 GCA_035638015.1 Gemmataceae bacterium
AACCGGAGCAATCATGGCGGCGGAAATCATCGGCAACTACCGTTTGCAGAATTGCATGATGTCGGGCCAAACCAGTCAGGTCTGGGAGGTCGTCGAGATTTCCTCGCACCGGCATTTCGCCATGAAGTTGTTGTTGCCTGAAAAAGCAAAGGATTCGGAAAGTCGCCGTTTGCTGTTTCATGAAGCGGAAGTCGGCAAGAAGCTGGTGCATCCCAACGTCATCCGCATTACCGATCTGTCCAGGGACCTTAAAACGCCTTACTTCGTCATGGAGTATTTTCCTGCCGGCAGCTTGAAGTTGCGCATCGTCCGCAAAGACTTTGCATTTGTCAAGGAGCGAGCCCACTCAATCTTCAAGCAAGCCGCAACCGGGTTCGCCTACATGAACGCCAGCGGCTGGCTGCATCGCGACATCAAGCCCGACAACATGCTGGTCAGCGCCGCCGGCGAGCTGCGCATCATTGATTTGGCGTTGTGCCAGCGCATTCAGCCCAACACGTTTTTCAACCGGCTTTTCCGCCGTCGTGGCAAGGCCCAGGGCACGCGCACCTACATGTCGCCGGAGCAAATCCGCGATCAAATCCTTGACCAGCGGGCCGACATCTACAGCTTTGGCGCCACCGCTTATGAGCTAGTGGCCCAGCGCCCGCCCTTCCGGGGCGCCACCCAGCAAGATTTGTTGCAAAAGCAAATCGTGGAGAAGCCGATCACGCCGCAAACCTACAATCCAGACATCACGGACGAGTTCGCCGCGCTGATCTTGCGCATGCTTGCGAAGAAACGCGAGGACCGGCCCAAGGACTTTCACGAAATCTTGATGGCATTGCGGACGATGCGGATATTTAAGAGCGACCCGCTCATCAAACCGGAGCACTAGACCGCTCACGCTCGCGGCTCTGAAATCCTATTTGCACGCCACATCAACTACTTGGTCTCTTGAAACAGCCGGGGCGCGAAACTATAAAACGCCCACCGCCACGTCTGCCAATCGTGGGCCGTGCCTTGGACGTCTTCGAAGACGCTGTTGATGCCAGCTTTTTGCAAGGCGGCGTGGAAGGCGACAGCGCCCTTGTGCTGCGCCGTTTCCGCAGTCCCGGCATGCAGATATAACACGGAGACCTTTTTGTTGAACTCCGCCGCGTTGGCGAAAACGCCGTTGTAGGCCGTTTTCATATCGGTCTTGCCGCCGCCACCACTGAAGGCGCCAATCGCGGAGAAGGTGTCCAGATGCGCTAGACCAATTTGCAGCGCGTGGCCGGCGCCCATTGACAGACCCGCGATGGCCCGCTGCTCACGCGTGGCAATCGTGCGATAGGTCGAGTCGATCATGGGGATCAACTCCTTGATAAACACATCTTCCAGCGCACTGCCGCCTTTGCCCGCAGCGCCGCCCGCTGCTCCCGCCCTGGTGGCGTAGCCCTTTTCCATGACCACAATCATCGGCTTGGCTTTGCCGGATGCGATCAGATTGTCCAGGGTGAAATTCATGCGGCCCTGGATGCTCCATTGCCGCTCGTCCCCGCCCGAGCCGTGTTGCAAATAGAGAACCGGGTAACTCTTTTGCGGGTCGGTGTCGTAGCCGGGCGGAGTGTAAACGTAGATGTGTCGCGGCTGGCCCGTCACCTTGGAGTGATACCAGCGCTCGCGCACCTCGCCGTGAGGGACGTCTTTGTTGTCGTAAAAGTCGACTTTCTTGTCGGGCACGTCGATGGCGCTGGACTTCTTGAAGTTGCCGTAAAACGAATCGCTGCTGGGGTCGTTGACGGCCACGCCGTCCACGACAAATTGGTAGTAGTAGAATCCCGGCACCACTGGCGGCGTGGTCACGGTCCAGACGCCGCCCTCGCCGCGCTGCATGTCAAAGGGGCCTTTGAATATCGTGGATGCGCCCAGGAGTTTCACTGATTTGGCATCAGGGGCCTTGAACTGAAACGTCAACTTGAGGTCGGCATGGATGCGCGGGTAGGCGGCATTGCCGATGTTGGTGGATGCGGGACGTGAGTCGCCGCCACTTTTTTCAGGCGTTTTTTGAGCCTGAGGGGGCGTCAGCAGCGATGTCAATTCAAACGGTAGCGGCCTCTCGCTCTTCGCAGTCGTTTTTTGGAACAAGCGTGGCGCAAAATCATGGAGCGCATAGCGCCAGGTCTGCCATTCATGCGCCAGCCCTTTGGCTTCCACAAACACACTTTTGACGCCGATTTTTTCGAGCGCGTTATGAAGATTCAACCCGCTTATGTGTTGCGTCTCCGCTGTGCCAGCATGAATGTACAGCAGGTTGACCTTATTGTTGAATTCGGCGGGGTTCGAGAAAACGCCGCCGTAGGCCGACTTCAAATCACCTTTGACACCGCCGCCGCTGAACGCGCCGATGGCGGAAAAAGTGTCGAGATGGGTCAGGCCGACTTGGACCGCCTGGCCTGCACCCATGGATAATCCCGCGATGGCGCGCTGTTCACGGTGGGGGATGGTGCGATAACTCGCGTCGATGATCGGAATCAGATCTTTGATGTATACATCCTCGGTAGCTTTAGTGTTTTTCCCGTCTACGTTGGTGGCATAGCCCTTATCCATGACCACAATCATCGGCTTGGCCTTCCCGGCGGCGATTAGGTTATCCATGATGAAATTCATATTGCCCTGCCTGGTCCAGCCGGTTTCATCCTCGCCGGCGCCATGTTGCAAATAAAGGACGGGGTAGCGCTTTTGCAGATCGGCGTCATAACCCGGCGGCGTATACACCATGGCTCGCCGCGGTTGGCCCGTGACCTTGGAGTTGTACCACCGGCTGCGCACCTCACCGTGAGGCACATCTTTGGCAAGGTAGAAATCCACGCCTTTTTCCGGGACTTCCACGCCGCTGGTCGGCAAGCCATAGCCGGAAAAAGTCTCGCTGGCCGGGTCGTTGACTTTGACGCCGTCTACAAGCAGCCAATAGTAGTGGAAGCCTGGCACAACGGGCGGCGTGGTCACCGTCCAAACGCCGTCCGCGCCGCGCTCCATGTTAAACGGCCCCTTGCCCAGACCCGTCCCACCCGCAACCTGCACTTTTTTGACGTCGGGCGCTTTGAGTTGAAACGTCACCCGCAGATCCTGGTGAATGCGTGGATAGGCCGAGTTGTTGACGTTGGTTGACGCCGGCTGGCCTTCTCCGGCCGGGGCGGCCTTGGGTGTCTTTTTCTGTTGCTCGCCATCGACGCTGGAGCAGCTCAACGCCAGCAGCAAGACGCAGACCGTTGGCAATAGTGCGTGTCGCATGGTGTTTTTTCTCCCTATGCGAAGGTGCCTTGGATATTTGAAGCCGTGGTTCATATCGGCCTCCAGACAATGTGTATACGTATTAGCGCTCGCAATCATAGCTGAGATGCGGCGGGAGTCTACTGAAAAGTTTGGGCATGGGGGAAATTGCGTGGTGCTTGCGTCCAGCGACGCTCGCGGCGTTACTTCGCAGTAAACCCTGTGTAGAATATCTTCGTTGTCGACTTCCTCCGGCAGGCAGATGATGGGTGCGTCGAATGCGTCTACAAGCAGGCATGAAACTGGCGCACTACCAGATTCTCGCCCCCGTTGGGGCAGGAGGCATGGGCGAGGTTTACCGTGCGCGGGATGCGCGGCTCGACCGGGATGTGGCCATCAAGGTGTTGCCGGAACATCAGGCGAACACGGCGGAAGCGCTGGCCCGATTCGAGCGCGAGGCAAAGGCGCTCGCCGCTTTTTCTCATCCCAATCTCGTTGCCATCTTCGACGTTGGCACGGACCAGGGCGTCTCCTTTGTGGTCATGGAGTATCTGGCAGGCGAGACGCTGCACCAACGGCTGCGGCAGGGTGCGTTGTCCCTTGAGCGCATGCTGGAAATCGGAACCGCGGTGGCAGATGGGTTGGCGGCTGCCCACGCTCACGGCGTCATTCACCGTGATCTCAAACCGGCCAATGTCTTTCTGAGCGCCAGCGGGCAGGTCAAAGTCCTTGATTTCGGGCTGGCACGATTTGCTCGCACGGCGCCCGTGGAGGAAACAGCCGATTTCCTCACGGAAGCCGGTCGCGTGATGGGCACCCTTGGCTACATGTCTCCCGAACAGGCAAGCGGCGACATTGCCGACGGCCGCGGCGACATCTTTTCGTTGGGTTGTGTGCTTTACGAAATGGCGACCGGTCGCCGCGCTTTTCCCGGCAACACCGCAGCCCAGATCCTGGCTTCCGTGCTGCGCGATCAGCCGGCGGACATGGATGAGTCCGGCACGCGCTTTCCCTCCGGCTTAAAGCAACTGGTTAGCCGTTGCCTGGCCAAGCGGCCCGAGGATCGTTTTCAGTCGGCCGGCGACGTTGCCATTGCCCTCAAGAGGTTGGTCCAGGGCGGAGGTGACGCGGCGCCGTCGGCCTCCGACTCGAGCACCATATCCCGGCCGTGCATCGCAGTTCTGCCGCTGGCGAATTTCTCTGCCAACAAGGCCGAAACCGACTTCATTGTGGACGGCATGACGGAAATGCTCATTGCCGAGCTGGCGAGAAATCGCGCCTTGCGAGTGGTGTCGCGGACGACGGTGATGCAGTACAAAGAGGGCCGAGGCGACCTGCGCCAGATTGGGCGCGAATTGCGGGCGGACGCGATCATTGAAGGCTCCGTTCTGCTTGCAGGTTCTTCTGGGCGAATCACGGCGCAGTTGATCCGAGCCGACACCGATGAACACCTCTGGGCTGAATCGTACCAGCGCGAAGTGCGCGACGTGCTCGGTGTGCAAAACGAGGTAGCTCAAGCCATTGCCCAGGCGATCCAAAAAGTGTTCTTTGACGAGATCTATCGTTCCGAGTCGCGTCGCGTGCTGGCGACATTGATTCGTCTGCTCGGCGATTTCGATCTGGCCGAGGAAGCACTTCAGGAAGCTTTTGCGGCGGCATTCGAGCAATGGCCTCGTGAAGGTTTGCCGCCAAATCCACGGGCCTGGCTTGTTTCCACCGGCCGATTCAAGGGCATTGACGCCATTCGCCGTCGCGCTCGTCAGGAAGCGTCGCTGGATACACTCGCTCGCCGGATTGAGGAGATCGGCGCCACCAACACGGCGCGAGAGGATCAGGACATCGAAGATGATCGGCTGCGTTTGATCTTCACCTGTTGCCATCCCGCCTTGCCCCAAAGCACGCAAGTGGCGCTGACCCTGCGCGAGGTCTGCGGTCTGACCACGGAAGAGATAGCCAGAGCCTTGCTGACCTCGCCGACCACGGTGGCTCAACGCATCGTTCGCGGCAAGGCAAAAATCCGCGCTGCCGGCATTCCCTACCAGGTTCCGTCGGCGACCGATGTACCGGAACGATTAGCCAGCGTGTTGCAGGTGACCTACCTGGTGTTCAATGAAGGTTACGCCGCGTCGTCCGGGGAGTCGCTGACCCGCCATGACTTGTCGATGGAGGCGATCCGCCTGGGCCGATTGATTGTCGAGTTGCTTCCCGAGTGCGAAACGTTTGGCCTTCTCGCCCTGATGCTATTGCAGGAATCGCGCCGCATCGCCCGTAGCTCGCCCACGGGGGATATTATTCTGCTCGAAGACCAGGATCGCTCACTGTGGAACCAGGGACAGATTCGCGAAGGCAAATCCCACCTGGCGCGGGCACTTTCGTCGCCCCCTGTAGGTCCGTACACCATTCAAGCTGCGATTGCCGCGGTCCATGCGGAGGCGGCCAGCCCCGCGGAAACGGACTGGCACCAAATTGTCCAGCTTTACGACGCTTTGTTGCGAATCGAGCCGTCGCCCGTTGTGGCCTTGAATCAAGCGGTCGCGGTGGCCATGCGCGACGGACCCCAAGAAGGTTTGGAATTAATCGACGAGATTCTGGAGAACGGCGATTTGGCCGATTACCACCTGGCCCACGCGGCCCGCGCTGATATGTGCCGCAGATTGGGAAGAACGGCCGAAGCCCGCGAATCGTATGAACAGGCATTGGCACTGACCAAGCAAGAACCTGAGCGAAGGTTCCTTGAGAAACGTCTGCGGGAATTGGAGCAGAAGTAATTTTGCACTGCTGTCGAATTGCGTCTTCCCCGAACGACTATTACATAAACGCAGCGAAGTGCTGCCAAATTCACAAGGAGAAATGCGATGAAATACATCCTGCTCATTTACACCAACGAAGACTCCTACGCCGAAGGCGAACGCGAGCAATGCTTTGCGGATTCCACCAAGTTGACGCATGACCTTCACAAGCAAGGAAAGTTCCTGGGCGCTTCGCCCTTGCAATCGGTGTCGACCGCGACCAGTGTTCGCATTCGTGAGGGCAAACGGCACATTACCGATGGCCCGTTCGCCGAAACGCGTGAACAGCTTGGCGGCTTCTTCATGATCGATGTCCCTAACCTCGATGACGCCATCGACATTGCCAGCCGCATACCCGGCGCCAAGAAGGGGACAGTTGAAGTCCGGCCGGTTGTTGAACTGGAAGGGCTGCCAAAGCTGTGATGACACAAAGCCAGTCCTATTATCCAAACTCGGAACCCAAACCACACAAGGAGTTATAGCCATGCGCTTCATGGTGATTGTCAAAGCCAACAAGGACTCAGAAGCCGGCAAACTTCCCAGCCAGGAAATCCTTGAGAAAATGACCAAATTCAATGAAGAGCTGGTGAAAGCCGGCGTGATGCTTGCCGGTGAAGGTCTGCAAGCCAGCTCAAAGGGCGCACGCGTGAAGTTTTTGGGAAATCAGCGCATCGTCACCGATGGCCCGTTTGCCGAAACTAAAGAGCTGCTCGCGGGCTTTTGGATGTGGCAGGTGAAGTCCAAGCAAGAAGCGATTGACTGGCTCAAACGTGCCCCCTTCGAGGACGGAGACGAAGTCGAGATTCGCCAACTTTACGAAACTCAAGATTTCGCACCGGTTGATCCAACGGGTGAACTCCGCGCCACCGAGGACCGGTTGCGTGCGCAAGTGGCCGGGAAAAAGTAGTCAGGAAAACCGTGAGCCGCGTTGGCTTGCCAGTTGATTCCACGGGACACTGAGTGCCTCCGCGGGCAAAGGCAAGCCAACGTAGTTTTCCGCCAGGTTCGTGGCCGCTGCGGTCGACTGTGCAACATTTTCCAACTCGGCGAGTTGCATTCGGCTTTGATAAGCATCCATTCCCGGCAACAGATGGAGCACCGAGGTCATCCATGCGGAAAAACGCTGAGCGCGCCAGATGCGAGGCAGGCAAATGGCCGAATAATCGCGTAGCAGCTCGCTGCGGCCCGTCTCGTAATAGTCCGCCAGCGCTGGGGCCAGAACGCTCACGTCTGCGACGGCGAGATTTAACCCTTTGGCCCCTGTCGGCGGAACGATGTGTGCTGCGTCGCCGGCCAGGTAGAGGCGACTGTATTGCATTGGCTCGGCCACGAAACTGCGCATGCAGACAATGTTCTTTTGAACAATCTTGCCCTCGATAAGCGTCCAATCGTCGTGCGTTTCGAGGCGTGCGGCCAGCTCTTGCCAGATGCGCTCATCTGGCCATTTGGCCAGGTCGTCGTGCGGATCGCACTGGACGTACATGCGCTGAACGTTGGGTGTGCGTGTGCTCACAAGGGCGAAGCCGCGTTCATGACGCGCGTAGATCAACTCCTCGGACGATGGAGGGGCGTCGACAAGAACGCCGAGCCAGCCAATTTGCAGCTGGCGTTCAAAAAGTTGGATGACGCCGCTGGGCATCGACGGCCGCGAAACGCCGTGGAAACCATCGCAGCCGGCGATGAAGTCACAATGCAGCTCTTCCTGGTTGGCGGCGTGGCGGAAAGTAACACGGGGCTGCTGGCTGTCCAAGTCGTGCAAGCGTACGTCGTGGGCCTCGAACACAACCTGCCGACCGGCGGCTAGCGCGGCTTGAATCAAGTCGCGCAGCACTTCTTGCTGAGCGTAAACTGTGATCGCACGGCCGCCGGTCAACTTGTGCATATCTATGCGGTGGGTCTGTCCGCCAAAGCGAAAGTTGATGCCTTGATGGACAGCCCCTTCGCGGTGCAAGCGCTGGCCGAGACCGCAGGCGGTAAGCAAATCGACAGTGCCCTGTTCGAGTACGCCGGCCCGCACGGACCCTTCGACGGCCTGCCGCGAACGAACTTCCAGCAGCACCGATTCGATGCCTCGCAAGTGAAGCAGGTGCGACAGCAGCAAGCCGGCAGGGCCAGCGCCGATGATCGCGACCTGTGTTCTGCGGGATCGAGTCATGAGTGATGGGGGAGTGTGAAAGGACCCCGATGCCGGGGGTCAAAGTCATACGTTTGCGTACAACATACGCGGTGGGTCCCGTAGCTGTCAAGAGACCAGGGAGAGATTCTTCCAGACGATGCGCTTAGGCCTTGGCTTTGCGTTTTGAAACGCGGCGATGGGGTGATTGGCCATTGGTCCCGGCCAGAGGCATGGAAAACACAGCGATGATGCCCTGGAGAATGTTTTCGAATTGACTTCGGTCACTTGCCTCCACGCAGTTACAAAGTGCCGCCAGGTGCGGCTCCAGATCCTTCGCGGCCCGTTGCTGCACGCGGCGGCCTTCGGCGGTGAGGAATACGCAACGCGCCCGGCGATCGCTTGCATGAGCTTCGCGGCGAACAAGACCGCGCTGCTCCAGCAGTTTGAGGATCGCTGCCACGGTATTTGGATCCGAGGCAGTCCGGTCGACGATGTTGATTTGCGTGATGCCGGGTTCGCGTGCCAAAACACTGAGAGTCACAAATTGGTCGGCCGTCACCCCGTGGTGCAGCGTCCAGGCGTTGGCGCGGCGATGGAACGACAGATAAGCCCTGCGCAGCTCCATGCCGAGCTGATGACCTTCATGCACTGCGAACCCCTTTCCACGAAAAAAAGTGGTGTGCGCCGGATTCGTCATCGTATGGTTTTATCATATCTGGTTCGGAGCAATCATGCCGCG
>DASRAT010000981.1:0-12847 GCA_035638015.1 Gemmataceae bacterium
TACGATTTGGTTGAAAAACGCGGCGACAACAAAACGATCGCCATTGTCCGTTTGGAGCAATTCTACCCCTTCCCCGCCAAGCTGCTTGAGCAGACACTGGAGCAATATAGCAAGGCGAAGGAATGGTTCTGGGTACAAGAAGAATCGCTCAACATGGGCGGCTGGTCATTCGTGGAGCCGCGTTTGCGTACACTTGGTTGGCAGCTCAAATATGTGGGTCGCGACACCAGCGCCAGCCCAGCAACCGGGTCGCGGCAAGTACACCAGCGCGAGCAGAAGGAATTAGTGGAGGCAGCGTTTCGTTCGACCGGGCCGCATTTGGTGCGGTCCACAGGGGACGGGCAGGCGAGGCCGCGGAGTGGGGATTCGGTGATATTGAGGGCTGGAGCGGCGCCGGCAAGATAGGATTGTCGGAATGCTCTGCCAATCTGGTCAAAGCCCGACCCGCAAATTGGCGGCATCGCGTTCCAAACTCTGAGCCATCGCCTCAAGCTCCTCGATGGATCGAATCATGAGTTGTTCCGCTGGTGTTGGTTGCTGGCGCAAAAATCTTTGCCAGCCGTGAATTCTCTCTATTTTCCCCTCTTTTTGGCCCTCAGCGCGGCCCTCAGCGCGGCCCTCAGCGCGGCCCTCCGTGAGCCCCTCCGTGAGGCCTTGAGTTTGGGCTTCCTTTAAAGCGGCATACATGTCCCGTTTCATCTTCAACCGCGACTCGTACCGTTCAAGTTCAAGTTGATCTTTAGTCAGCATTTTCATTTCTCCCAAAGCTTTGTGGATCTCCGGTAATTCAAGCGCCGCCGGTAACGCCTCGGTGTCCAACTCGTCGCCGTGGCATAGAAAATAAAGCCAGGGATCCTCCGGTGCAGCAAGCTGATCTCCGCGCAGTTTGAATTTCGCCAATTCCAGGATATGCACTTGTAAATGATCTGTAAAGACCATCGCGTGACGGCGTTCGCGAAGCTCAAATACGAGGTGATGGGCAGGCACTTCCGGATAAAGGGGCGTATTCACGAAACAAATGGAGATTGCAGGGTGCAGCTCTTCGTACTGCATGCCTTCCAACATTTGACCTTGGTAGAGCTTGGCCCAATAATATAACACGCGCGTGCGAAAAGGTCCGTAAGCCAGCATCTGCATTTCAATGTTGAACAATCGGCCGCTTTCATCCCGCGCTTTGATGTCCAGCACCGACAACTTGTCGTCGAGGTTCTCCTTGTCATGAAACGGATTCAGAATTTGCAGAGAGGCAATGCGAGAGCCGGGTTGAAATTGCAGAATGGCATTGAGCAAATGAATCAACAATGGCGCATTCTGTTCGCGGCCAAACAGTCGCTTGAAAACGTAGTCAACTTTCGGATCGATGCCGATTATCATTGAGAGTTGCCTCCGCGGAGCATTTCGGCCCCGTTAGTTCCTCGCGGAATCTACCAGGGGCAAAATGAGTTCGCAATCAGATTATTTGACAGAGCCCGAAACAATCGAAAGAATGCTTGTGACACTATTACGCAACTTTAGTGAGCAACATCCATGACCGAAGAACCCGAAATTTACGCCAAAGCCCGCCGGCATCTGGCACGGCGCGACCCGGTGCTCAAGAAACTTATTGCTAGTGTTGGCCCTTGCACACTGCAGCCGATTTCGGATCGGTTCGCGGTGCTGGTTCGCTCGATCATCTCCCAACAAATCTCTGGCAAAGCGGCGCATTCGATCTCGACAAAGCTCAGCGAAAGCCTTGGCAAACGCGGCATTCATCCGCGGGCGCTGGCCAAGAAAGATGACGCAGCCTTGCGTGCCGCGGGGCTGTCGGCCGGCAAGGTGAAGGCGATCCGCGATTTGACCGACAAAGTGCTGGGCCGCGAGGTTTTGCTGGACGGCATTCACGAATGGGAAGACGAGGCGGTGATTGAACACCTTTTGCCTGTACACGGCATTGGCAGATGGACCGCTGAAATGTTTTTGATTTTCGCCCTGGGCAGGCTCGATGTGCTGCCGCTGGCCGACCTGGGGTTACGAGTCGGCGTCCAGCGGCAATTAGGCTTGGCGGAAGTGCCGGACAAAGTCCGGCTGACGGAGCTAGGCGAAATTTGGCGACCTTATCGTACGGTGGCGACGTGGTATATTTGGCGGAGTTTCGGCCCGGTGCCGCAATCCTGAACACACTCAACTATTCGGCTTTGTCCCAAACCGGCTGAAACACTTCTTCCTTGTGCCGTTGTTTCTGTAATGCTTCGGACAACGGCCGCATTGCCAGGCAGTATTCACGAAAAGCATCCGTTAGCGCGCCGGCGTTACCATGTCCTTCAGCGAGGGCGTGGTGCTTTTTGAAATCCTCCCAATCCGCGCTCCACTTGCGTTCGCGAATCCGCTCCTGGAGGGCCGCTTCTGCTCGGGAAAGCTTTTTGAGCAACGACACATCAATCGCGCACGGCGTTTGGCGGTGGATTTTTGGAGCAGTCGCCCCAGCGTTATCCGCCGGTTTGACGTCCTGGCCTCGCTGAAGCAGCAAACCGACCAGGCCGACGCCTAGAGACAAGACACCGAGGACAAACGCAAAGGGAGCACCGCTCAAATTACCGTAGGTGAGGCCAATGGCGCCCAGGGCCAAGACAATGCCAATGAGCAACGCGGCGAAGGGCCACGGCGAACGCTTCAACCACACCAGGCCGCGGTTGGAGGCAGTCAGCCGCACCTTTTCGTTCGACTCGGCTTCACCTTCCAGGACACGGACGACGATCACGGTGATGTTGTCCGGCCCGCCCTGCAGGTTCGCCAAATCGATCAGGAACCTACATGCTTGTTTAGGCGGCAAAGCGCTAACCACGGCGCCAATCTCGCGGTCATGGACCGGCCCACTCAGCCCGTCACTGCAGACTACGTAAATGTCGCCTCTTTTGATCGGATGAGGTCCCTCAACATCCGCCTGCACCAGCGGCTCCGGTCCCAGCGAGCGAACGATGACGTTGCTCGGTATCCCTTGCATCTGCTCTGGTTTGACGCTTTGCCGCCGGGCCAACTCCCACACCAGACTGTGATCGAAGGTCAGTTGCTCAATCATGCCGTCGCGCACGCGATACGCCCGGCTGTCGCCCACGTGACCAATCCACGCACCTTCAGGTCGCAGCAGCAGGGCCGTGCCGGTTGTGCCCATGCCCTCGAATTCGCGGTTTTGCTGGCCGCGGTTGTGGATGGCTGCGTTAGTGTCGAGAATGGCGGTGCGCAGGGCGACGGCCGGGCCTTCTTGGGCATGCTTGAAATAAATATGCGGGATATTGTCGGCCGCGATCTTGCTGGCCAGTTCGCCGACGGCATGTGCGCCCATGCCGTCCGCCACGACAAACAAGTGGCCGCGCTGCGTAAACTGCGCGGCATCGCCGGCGGGGAGTGCAGCATGGCAGTCCTGGTTGTGGCCGCGACGCACTCCCACGTCGGTCAGGCTCGCGTATTCAATGGTGAGATTGCCAGACACCAATGGTTTCCCCAGTCGCCCGGTTTACGTGCGTTGTCCATGCTACCGCCCTGGGCCGCGGTTGCATAGTGCGGACTCCAAAACGGCTGCTGCCATTGATCGTAAAGGAATAACAACGTCAGGCCAGAAAAGCGAACTGAGGAGCGCGCGGATAACATTGACTGAGCAAAAAAGGCCCCTCCCGGATTCGAACCGGGGATGGCGGATTTGCAATCCGCTGCCTTAGCCGCTTGGCGAAGGGGCCAGGGTGTGAAGCTGGGGAAAACATAGCGGGTCTAACGCCGGCTGTCAATCCCGGCCACCAGGCCACCGGCGCATAGGATGGGAGGGTAGGCAACACGGCCGCAGGGAGCATTGACGGAGGATCGCGACCCATGCGCATCTACTTTTTTCTGGCAGGATTCTGGTTTCTGGCGGCGGCTATTGTCTTCGCCTATCCGGCTGGCCGGCAATACACGATCTTGAACAGCGACTGGTCGATCGGATGGCTTCTGCTGCTGTTCGGGACCTGGCAACTGCTTCGCGGTTGGATGACACGCCGGGCGGCAAACTCCGATTCCCATTATCCCGATGCTCATGACCGCAACCCTGACCAGCACTGAAAACACGTGGCGCCATCAGGCTGTTGCCGCACTTGTCAGTGGCGGGCCGGATAGCGCCATTCTCGTCGCCGAATTGGCGCGTGACAGCCCGCGCGTCGTGCCAATTTACGTCCGCTTTGGCATGATTTGGGAAGACGAAGAAGAGGATGCTTTGCGGCATTTTCTGAGGGCGTTGGCCGCGCCAGCAATGGCGCCGCTCAAGGTTTTTCAGCTGCCGATCGCCTCAGTCTATGGACCGCATTGGAGCCTGACGGGTAATCAAGTCCCAGGCGCCGACAGCCCCGATGCCGCGGTGTTTTTGCCCGGCCGGAACTTGTTGCTCTTGGCTCAGGCATCCGTCTGGTGCCATTTGCAGCAGATCGACACGATTGCAATGGGCTTGCTGAAAGGCAATCCATTTGCCGACAGTTCGGACGCCTTTTTCGCGGGTGTCGAGGCAACAGTCAAGGCAGCGCTGGGTAGCAAGCTCCACATTGTGCGGCCATATCGAGACCTTACCAAGAACCAAGTACTGCAACGCGGGCGGTCGCTGCCGCTTGGCCTGACCTGGTCATGCATGCAGCCAGTTCGAGGGATTCACTGCGGAAGGTGCAACAAATGCGCAGAGCGCCAAAAGGCGTTTGCCGATGCGGGGATTCATGATCCAACGCGGTACGCTTGACCACCAATAGCAATGAAATTGTTGCAACTATGCTTCACGCGGTCGGGAAACACACTTTTGGCAGTATGTGTTCAGCGCAGCCAGGCGGAGCATTTGGCACTTGCATCGGTGATACGGGGTGCAACGAATCCGGAATAACTTCTCTGTCGCAACCATTGATGTGAAATAGATTTGCGGTAACGGTCCTAGTACAAAACTGGCCCTTTAAGTCGCTTTGGGGGGGGTGTAATGCAACGAATATCTCGGGGTAGGTTGCTAAGTACGTCATCCCCGCTTGGCTGGACCGCGTGGGAAAAAACAACTGCCCAGTTTCTTGGCACCATGCCAAGAATCTTGCATCGGCTTTGCATTTACAGTGATTGGAACGAATATTTTAAGTTTTTTTAAGCTATTATCAGCAAATAAGTTGCGATGAATTATTTCAAAATCGCCGCCGCGTTTTTCAATCAGGCGCGGGCTTTGCAATAGTCACATTCGTCAAGTTAGTGTTGCCCAACTGGTTTTTGGTAATGGCGTCGCCGTCACCCCCCTCGCCCAGCCGGAGGAGAAGAAGGCGACACAAAAGCTCCGCCAGATCAGGCTGACGGAGAACAATATTTGATGCCTGCTTCGTCGCCCAGTCGCCCTGTCATCGCCCAGACATGGTAGTCAAGCACTTGGTTGCTCCATCGCCCAATCGCCCTCGCCCAAGCGCCGACAAAGCGAGGGCTTCCAAGTGCTTGATTATCATGTCGCTAATCGCCCACCACCCTGGCTTCGTGAGCCAGACGGGACCCCGCAATGCGGGGTCCTTTTTTTTGCGCCCGCCACTATGATGCCCTCTGCCCCCATCTAACCGGCCTGGACGCGGGTGCCATGAACACACCACTGCTCGCCATCGACTCGGTGACCAAATCGTTTGGAGCGCATCAAGCGCTGCGTGGCGTGTCGTTCACGGTCCAGGAAGGCGAGCTCTTTGGCTTGCTGGGCCCCAATGGTGCTGGCAAGACAACTCTGTTGTCGATTGTCTCATGCTTGATGGACGCCACTTCGGGGGGCGCCAACCTTTTGGGCCGGCCGCTTAATGCGAGCGACCGCCAGGTCCGGCGTTTGATTGGGCTGGTGCCCCAGGAATTGGCGATCTACAACGAACTAACTGCACGCGAGAACCTGCGTTTCTTCGGTGAACTTTACGCAGTCAAATCTCCCGTATTGCAGCAGCGTGTAGAAGCCACGCTGGACGCCATTGGCTTGGCCGACCGCGCCGACGAGCGCGTGGGCGGCTTTTCCGGCGGCATGAAACGCCGGCTTAATTTCGGCGTCGCCCTGATCCACCAACCGCGTCTGCTGTTGCTCGACGAGCCGACCACCGGCGTCGATCCCCAATCGCGCAATCACATTTTCGAGGAAGTCCGCCGGCTCAATCGCGCCGGCATGACCATTATCTACACCAGCCATTACATGGAGGAAGTCGAGGCTCTGTGCACGCGCATCGGCATCATCGATCACGGCCAGCTTATCGCGTGTGACTCCTTGACGGGCCTTTTGCAACGACTTTCAGGAATGATTCGAATTCGCCTGGCTCACCCGGTAACCGGCTTGCTGGAACGGTTGGCAAGAATGCAAGGCGTCCGCCTTCATGAGCGCGACGGCCTGGAGCTCGGCATTGAAGCGGCGGATGTCAAACCGGTGTTGGGACAACTCATGGGCTTGATGGCGGAACTGGGAGTGGATTTGACGAGTTTGGAAATTCAAGAGCCAAACCTGGAGCGTGTGTTTTTGCATTTGACTGGACGGGGGCTGCGGGATTAGCGGTTCAGTCGCGCGCTCCGCACCATTATCATCAGCCGCCGCCAATTTGACAGGCGCCGCATTTATCCCATCTTACCCCATCCGCAGCCGCCTCACGTCCGGCGTTATCGTAAGGAACGGGAGCCAGGTAAGAACCGTAAGAGAGCGAAGGGGTATAGGACCGCCGAAAGCACGGCCGATAAGGAAGGGTGTGAAATACGGAAGTTTGCACAACGGAGGCTCAGGGACTGAGCCTTCGGCAGCCCGACCGGCAAACGTGTTTGCGGGTCGGCCGCGCTGATCGCAGGGATGCGCCCATCTCTTCGAGCCGTTTTGCACCAACACCACACCTTCCGGAAAGGCTTCGCTTCAGGCGACTTGCGCAAGCGCCCCTGGGGATCTTGCGTGCGCCTGGGCCTCGCCATCGCCTTTCCCGGTGCCGAATGAGGAGGCTTTTATCATGAGGATGCGCCTGTTGGCGCCGCTGGCGGTTGCGCTCTTGACCCTGCTCGGGGGCGCTCGAAGCGCTTCCGCCCAGAGTTGCGGCGCAGTAACCTATGCGTGCTGTAACCAACCTAGTTGCGACGCCCAATGTTGCTTCAGCTCTTGTCAGCAGCAATGCCGGACGAGCTACAAGCTCGTGTACGACAACGTGCTCGAACAACGCTGGCAGACCTGCTACAAAACCGTTCAAGAAACCACCACGAAGCAGGTCTGCAAGACCTGTTACCGCGACGAGTGCCAGACCTGCTACAAGCCGTGCACTCAGACCTGCTACAAGACCGTGACGCAGGATTGCTTCCGGCCGGTCTACCAGCAATGCTGGAAAGATTGCCCCTACACCGTTTGCAAGCCTTGCTACCACACCGAGTACAAGGACTGCACCTATACGGTGTGCAAGCCGGTCACGGAAACTTGCTGGAAAGATTGCCACTACAAAGTGTGCCATCAGGTCCAGGAGACCTGCTACAAGGATTGCAACTACACCGTCTGCAAGCCGGTGTATGAAACGCAATGCCAGGTGCATACGCACCAGATCACCAAGCAATTTTGCGAGCAACACTTCAAGGAATGCTGTCAGGTCGTGTGCAAACCGGTCTATGAGACGTGCTACAAAAACGTCTGCTCGACCGTGTGCCGCAATGTGACCGAGTGCATCACCAAAGACGTGTGCCGCACGTGTTACAAAGAGTGCGTCGAGACCTGCTTCAAAACTTGCACGGAATACGTGTGCAAGCCGGTGACGACCTGCAAGACCGTCAGCAAGAAGTGCGGCGAGTGGGTGGAACAACCGTTCTGCGTGCCCGGCAAATGCATCACGCGCTGGGAGACGGTTTGCCCCGATTGCTGTGATTTTGATCCTTGCACCTGCAAGAGCACCTGCTGCCCGCAAAAGGTCAAGGTGACCTGCCGTACTCCTGACCAGATCTGCATGAAGAAGGTGTACTGCGAACGCACCGTCTGCGAACAAGTGCCTTGCACCACCTACGTCCGGGAAAAGGTTTGCACGCAAGTGCCCTACACCGTGTGCAAAAAGGTTCCCTACACTGTAGTTGAAAAAGTGCCCTGCACCATCAATCGCGTGGTCCGTGAGCAAGTGGTGAACCAGGTTCCTTACACCGTGTGCCGCACGGTCAAGGAAACGATTGTCAATAAGGTGCCGTACACCATCACTCGTTGCTGCCAGGGCGCATATGTCGATGGCACCGGCTGCGGTTTTGATTGCGACGGCCCCGGCCGCACCTTCCAATGCGGCGCCTGCATCAAGACGACCAGCACTTGCACTACTTGCCGCATGGTCAAGGAGTGCTGCACCAAGAAAGTGCCGTACACCGTTTGCCGCAATGTCGTCGAAGACTGCTGCAAGAAGGTGCCTTATCAAGTTTGCACCATGGTGCCCTGCACCATGTGCAAAAAGGTGCCTTACCAGGTTTGCACGATGGTCCAGGAAACCTGCGTCAAGAAGGTGCCGTACCAGACCTGCACGATGGAGAAGTACACGATCTGCAAGCAGGTGCCATACCAGGTTTGCAACATGGTGCCGTACACGGTGCACACCAAGGTGCCGTATACGGTGACCGAGTGCGTGCCCTGCACGATTTGCAAACAGGTCAAGGAGTGCGTGCCGTACACCGTGTGCGTCAAGCGCTGCCGCGTGGTGCCGGTCGTGGTCACCGAGACCTGCCTGCCGCCATGCTGCGAGACCAAGTGCTGCGAGACCAAGTGCTGCGAGTCGAAGTGCTGCTGCAGCTGTTTCGATAGCTGCTGCAGCTGGCTCAAGGGACTGTGCTCCAAGGGCAGTTGCTGTGGCTCCTCGAACTGCTGCGACACCTCGAGCTGCTGCCAAAGCGGTTGCTGCTCCGGCGGCACGAGCCTGTGGAATCGCATCTGCGGCGGCTTCGGCTGCAAGCCGAGTTGCTGTGACACCGGTTGCAATAGCTGCGGGACCGCTACGGGCCCCATTGCAACTCCCGTGACTCAGCCAATGCCTGAGCCGGCCCCGATGCCCAAGGCCAAGTAACTCTCCACTGCCTCCTCGGGGCTGGGCCATGCCCAGTCCCGCTACCCTCATGGCCAGGGACCCTTCGGGGTTCCTGGCTTTTTTTGTTGGCGGGTTGGCATTTCCACCACAGCGGCAATTCTGCTATCTTAAATCAACTCAAATTGCCAGGCCGCAATCGGCCTTGCAGTTGCACCCCAAAGGACCAAAAATGAACAGCGACCTGCGCCGCCGAACCGACGAAGTGCTTTCCCGTCTCACTCAGCTCCGAGACTCTCTTTGACATCCCCGCCAAACTGCAACTCCGCGCCGATCTGACCAACAAGATGGGCCAGCCCAATTTTTGGGACAACCAGGAAAAAGCCCGCGAGACCATCGCCGAGCTGAAACCGCTCAATGCGCTGCTCCAGCCTTATGAAGCCCTAAACGCCAGCATCGAGGATCTCAAGGCCCTCGCGGAGCTGACCGAGGAAGACGGCAGCCTGGAGCAGGAGCTTGAAAAAGAACTTGGCGGCATCGAGACACGCCTCGACGAGTTTGAGTTGCGTGCCGTCATGAACGGTCCGCAGGATGGCTCCAACGCCTACGTCAAGATCCAGGCCGGCGCCGGCG
This sequence comes from Gemmataceae bacterium, assembly GCA_035638015.1. GTDB lineage: Bacteria > Planctomycetota > Planctomycetia > Gemmatales > Gemmataceae > DASRAT01. Next base: position 9,612 of record DASRAT010000981.1, read on the forward strand.
GCACCGAGGCCTGCGATTGGGCGCAAATGCTCATCCGCACCTACACGCGCTGGGCCGAGCGCCGCGGTTTCAAAGCCGACTTGATCGACGAGCTGCGCAACGACGAGGCCGGCATTCGCAACGCCACCCTGCACATCATGGGCGAATACGCGTTCGGTTATCTGCAATCCGAAAGCGGTGTGCATCGCCTGGTGCGCATTAGCCCGTTCGATTCCAATGCTCGTCGGCAAACATCGTTCGCCGCCGTTGATGTAACGCCGGACATCGAAGGCACCATTGAGATCGAGCTAAAGGCGGACGATCTAAAGCGCGACACCTTCCGCAGCGGTGGGCCAGGCGGTCAGCATCAAAACAAAACCGAAAGCGGCGTGCGCTGGACGCATCTGCCGACCGGCATCGCGGCCGAGAGCCGCAATGAACGCAGCCAGCACAAGAACTCCGACACGGCATTGTCGCTCCTGAAATCCAAGCTCTACCGCATTGAGGAGCTGAAACGCCAGGCCGAGGTCGAAAAGCTCTACGACGAAAAGGGCGAGGTAGCCTGGGGCTACCAGATTCGCAACTACGTCATGCAGCCGTATACGCTGGTGAAAGACGTGCGCACCGGTGTCGAAACAGCCCAGGTCCAAAAGGTGTTAGACGGCGAAATCGACGATTTCATGCAGGCCTATCTGCGGCACAAGGCGGACAAGGTGAAAAAGAAATAAGGGCCCGCCGGTAATTGAACGTAACCTCGCTTGCGCTTCGGGTTAGTGTGTGAGGCACACCAACCCAAAGCGCAAGCGAGGATGCGTGCCTCGCGACCATTCCCCTTCAAACCGCCCTTGTGCGCAATTTGGCGACTTCGTAAAATCCAGGCGCTTTGGTAAAGACCGGCTTCGCAGGGAAGCGCAAGTTTTGCGCCGGCCGCGCGTTCATTGGCAAACGTCCCAATTCCTTTGCCTTTTTTGACAGCGACTTTTCCCTGCTTGCAAACGTGCGATTCGCACTTCAGATGTAGGAGATCTCGCCATGCGACGGACTTGCTGTGTTGCGCTCCTTCTTGCCAATCTCGTCTTCAGCCTGCTGCTTGGTTGCGGTCAACAAAATGGCGGCGGCGACAATAATCATGGGGCGCAACCCCAGCCTGTCGTGGCTCCGGTCGCCAGTATCAAGAACGGCGATCCCCTGCAGGGCACACCGGTCCCGAAGCCAGGTGATCCCGTGGACGTCTGGAAGGACATCAATTTCACGCCGCCGGACGCCAACCAGGAGAGGTACGATGCCGCCATGATGGACGCCATCGACCTGTTGGCCCAAAAGAAATACGCCGAAGCGCTGGCGTGCATGGAAGCCGCTTCCAAATTCAAGGACACGGAACTGGTCCAAACGGAGATGAAAAAACTCCGCCTCCGCATTGACCAGCAGCAGGCCGCCGACAGCACCTTGCATGACATTCAAACGCTTTTCGATCAGGGCCAGTTCGCCGAGGCGGGATTGCTCGCCACCGACGCCTTGAAGGAATATGGCTCGACCGACTCCGCTCCCGATCTGGTCAAGCTGAAGCTCCAGGCTGATGCGTTGACCGTGTCCGGGCAAGCGGACAACAATGCCAAACACAAGTCATTTCGTGACCAGGGTCAGGCTGCAATGGGCGCCGGCAATTTCCGTGCTGCCGTGCTAGCGTTTGAGCAAGCGCTGCAATTCGCCGACGACGCGGGGCTGCGCAAAACCTGTGACGACCTGCGCGCCAAGCTGACCAAGTATGACGACAATCGGGCCCAAGCCGCGGAATTGCGCAAAAATGCCGTCAATCTTGAAGAAGCCCTGACGCTCCTGCAAGACGCCGCCAAGGAGTGGGACACGCCGCAAATCAAGCAAGATATTGACGAATACACGCTCGCCTTGCAAAACCGCCGTGACCGCATCGCCATCGCCGACTTTGAGGTCCGTGGCGACATCGGCATTCCAATGGCCGACCGGGTCATTGCCGAGGAGCTGTTGCCCTATTTCAAGGGCCGTTTCGACATTGTGGAGCGTGGCCAATTTGCCAAAGTCCTGGACGAGTTGAAACTCGAGGGAGGCACGTTCGGCACCGATCAGGATCGGCAGGAATTCGGCAAGCTTGCCAAGGTCCGGTATCTCGTGCTCGGCAGCGTCTCCCGTTTCGGCGGCACCAGTGTCAATGCACGCCTGGTAGACGTTCAGACCGGTCTCGTCGTTCAGACCGCGAAGATCACCGCCGCGTCGCCTGAGGATTTGCTGGCGCATTTGCCCGATTTGGCCAAAATGCTTTTGATGAGCGATCAGGAGCAATTCGCCTATCAAGCGGAATTGGCCAAGCAGGCGCCACAGATTCCGCAAGTGCAAGTTGATCAGCCGCTGCCGCCGCCGCCAGAATTGCCTGGCCCCGGCCAGCCGGTGCCGCCGCCGGAAATCCTCGACACCAAGTTGCCGCCCAATTTCGGCGGCGCCAAACCTGCCGATATAGGCGGCTTTCAGCCGTTGCCCGAAGGGCAGCCGTTGCCGCCGATCGTCTACGGCGGCGAGCCGGAAGAAGTATGGAAACGCAAGGCGCTTTACGTCTCCGTCTACATGGGTGACACGCTTTATCGCCGCGGCCGGCCGGCGGCTGCGCTGCGCTATTTCGACTTCGGTCTGACACTGGCGCCCGGCTTCCTCGAGATCGACTTCCGCATCACCAAGGTTCGGCCGCTGTTGCCGCCGCCTCCCGTCATCATCGTGGTGCCGTCTCCCCCTCCGCCGCGCATTGCCATCATCGATTTGGTGGTCGTCGGCGATCCCCTAGTGGTGGACCCCGGCTTGAGCTGGTGGACGGCCCGCGCCATGGCGCCGTATTTTTCGCCGCCTTATGAAGTGGTCGATCCGGGCGAGGTCTACTGGTGGATGGCCCGCATGGGCATGACGGTCCGCGACCTCATGGTCGATCCTTACGCTCGCCGCTGGCTCGGGCGGGCGCTCAATATCCGTTACTTTGTCTTTGGCGTGGTCACGCAGACTGCCAGCTTCAACGTCGATACCTCGATGGTGGACGCGGAATACGGCTACCTGCAAGGCCGCGGTTTCGTTCATGTGAATAACTCTTTCGAGTTGCGCTACCGCGTTGGCGAACTGGCCCGCATGACACAGTCCGCACCGGGACTTTTGCCGCAACAACAAAAGGTCTTCGTCACTTACGAGGGCCTGATCGGCAAAGCCCGTCTGGCCGCGAATGGCGGCGATTTGAAAATTGCCAT
>DASRAT010000982.1:0-4648 GCA_035638015.1 Gemmataceae bacterium
CGCCCCAAACCGCCGCGGTGTGGCCGACAAATGCTTGGACTAGCTTGCCGGTCTTCAGGTCGAAGAGGCGCACGACTGCGTCGTCGCCACCTGCAAGCTCTGATCAGCGACGATGCCGCCCTGGCGTTCGCTGCGATCTGCGACCTGACAGCCGCGCCCAAGGATGCCCTGGCTTTGCTCAAGGGAAAAATCAAACCCGCCCCGGCGGTCGAGCCGAAACGCATCGGCGAGCTAATAGCTCAGCTGGACGCCGGCCAACACGCGGTCCGTGAAAAGGCGAAGTCCGAACTGCTCCAAATTGGCGAACAGGCCCTGCCCGCGATCGACAAAGCGTTGGCCGGCAACCCAAACCTGGAAACCCTGCTGCGTCTGCGCGAACTCCGCACTCTCATGACCAACCTTACCCTGAGCGGCGAGAATCTGCGGGCCTTTCGCGCCGTGGAAATCTTGGAGCGCATCGCCAACCCCGACGCACGCGCCCTGCTGCAATCGCTGGCCAACGGGGGACCGGCAACGCTACTGACGACGCAAGCCCAACAGGCCCTGAAGCGGTTGAAGTATTTTGATTAGCGGGACAATGGGATCCTGGCCCCAAAAAATTGATATTCCATCTGGTTCCACCTGAATTCACTATTCACGAAAGGAGCAATTTCATGATCCCAGTCTGATTCACCAAGAGTTTTGCAAAAACAGTGTTTGACGCCATTCAAAACGGCAAGGAAATTCCTTATCCAAGCCGTGCGGTTCAGCGCTTCTTTTACGGGGATGGTCTGCCATTGGGCTTCTGCACCAGGAATATCCAAAACGGCATGTTTATCGACGCACTGGTCGCGGCTCTTGCTCCACCAAAAGCTTCCGCCAAGCCAGCGAACAGAGCGCAGGCGCTGAGGGCCCCAACTCTTGACTGCCACTCTGGCCAACGCATGTGTCCGATATTTGTTTCCACAACTTGTTGACGCACCTCGTCTGTCACGGAACGTCATGTCGCACACAAGCAACAACCCGAGCATTCGCTATTCGGATACTCGCAATCGCTGATCGCCTTGTCGTAATCCTTTTTGGCGATCCAGAAATGTGCGCGGCCCTCCCAGGCAATCGCGTCCTTGGGCTCCAGCCGCACCGCTTCGTTGTAATCCTTGATGGCGATTTTCAACTCCCCCTTTAGACGCCATGCCGTGGCTCGGCGGATCACTGCGGCGGCATTCTTGGGGTTGGCCTGGATTTGTTTGCGCGGCAGCCCTCCGAAAATGGTCACTAAGGCAACCATCAGATTCGAGAGTGGCGTGAATTGCGTATCCTTTGCCGCCAGTCGTTTTGTGGCCCCCGGAGGACTGAGAATCCGATTTGTAAATGGGTCGATACAGTTCTCGTCTCAAGCCATGCGCTGAGGCGACGCATCTGGCCAAGGCCTCGGCGCGAGAGCTTGGTGACGTTCCTTATTTGCCCGAGGCGCAGGTCGAGTCGTTGCTCCAGCAGGCGCGCTCGTCCGTCGCCGTCGGAAAACGGTGCATCAATTCCAGCACCCAGCCGCTGCAAACCTTCCGCTTGCTGACAGAGCGCAAAACCCCCCGATTCTTTGAAATTCGCCATGTCCCAATTTGCCCGCCATTTCGCGTGAATTTGCCGTTTCCGCCCCCCTTCGGCGAAAATGCTGATCGGCGCGAAGCGCCGCCCTGGCTCTGAGCCGGGATTCTCAATCTCCCCTTAACACTACCGCGGCCGCGGTAAACCCTGCCCGGTCCGCACTCCGGAGTTGCACCATGCTTGACCCGCGCACCCTGACCCACGCCAAGCTTGTGTCCATCGTCACTGACGTGCAGAAGATTCTCTGGCAGGAATCCCGCCTACTGCCCGACCTTCCCAGGGAAATGGGCGACTACTGGAATCCCGCCAAGGAAGACGATGGTGATGCCCTGGAGCAGATCGCCGACGTGCTGGCCGATGCCGATTTGATGCCACCCGATTTCATGCCGGTGGACCTGGCTGTTTTGGCAGCGCCGCCCATGGTGCTTGACGCCATCGAACTGCTGTGGGCGGCGCGCATTCTGAACAGCCTGGTCCGCGTCCATCGCAATGTCGTCCCGGCAGCGCGTTTGTGCCCGCCGCCGTACCCATGAATCGACAGTGGAAATCATCACGCCTGCTGAGACGGTTCGCGTTTCCTTCCAGCATCGTTACATCAAGCTGCCACTAGACCGCGAAGCTGCACTGCGGGATGCCGTCAGTGGTGACTTTGAGCGTTTCTTCAAACGCTCGGTGTCGCTCAAGGTCAAGAAGGAGGTCGCCGAGGATCTGGCTCGCCTGGAGCAGATGGTCCTAGCACTGGCCGAATCGATTGGTGCCGAGAACTTCGCCGCGTTGTTCGAGGTCGAGCAGTCACTGACCCCAACCAAAGCGTTTACTGAGACAAGCTTTCAACTGCCACCCGAAACGCGAGCCACTCTGCACGCGGCGGGTGTCAAGCAAGTCGTGGCCATGGCGGCCAAGTAGTGCACCCTGTCCGCACCCGCCGGACGCTGGAAACAAGGGCAACAATACGTCGGGGTGCGGACTCTTTTGAGGTCTTACAATGCAAGCGATAACTCTCCCCTGGTATCCGCCAGCGCCGACTCCAGGCCCGGCGTCGGTGTTGCAACTCCCGCCCGAAGAGTGGGCGCTCGAACCAAAGATCGACGGCATTCGGTTTATCTGATTGAACGGCCGCCCCTTTACCCGGCATGGCGGTCTGCTCACGTCCAGCAAGGGTGCGGACTGCTTAACCCAAATCCTGGCCGATATTCCGCACACGCATGACGGCGAGTGGGTTCCTCAATTGGACACCTTCTTCGCCTTCGACCTGCCGGATTGCAAGCTAGATTATGACGTCCGCCGCTCGGCATTGGCAGAGATCGTCAACGGAGCCACAGGCGGCAACGCAACTGCCACCTCCCTGGCCACGGACTTTGCGCACGTTCGCTTGGTCGCCAGCTACACCGCTGACCACTTCCTCCACATCTATGCTGGCATGAAGGGCGCAGGGAAGCTATTTGCATTTACCTCGCAAAAGAGTTGTTGCTTATTACTTTGGCAATGCGTAGTATCAACTCTCGGTCATTTCTTGGCCTGGAAATCACCACAGCGAGGACTTTCATGTCTGCCTCCTGGTGGCGGATGACCCCTTGCCCAACGACACCGAGGTCAAGGGCATCATTGAGGGGTTGGTAAAGGAGTTTCGCGAGCAAGAAGGACGTTGCGGACGACGAGCAACTGCGTACCTGGGTCGAGGACGTTCGGGGCCTGCTGGCCGGCCAGGACATCACGCGGCTTCGTAAGGATCAGGGGTCGCGGGAGTTGGTCCAGGACCAGATGCAGAGCGTCAAGGTCGTGTTGGATTCGCTGGTCGAGGATGCGCCGGTGAGAAATATTGTGCTGCGGGATTAAGATCCGGACACATGTTAATTGCTCCAGTCGATGAAGCGTCAATGGGGCCGAAACGCGCAACACCAATGTTTGCAGCAAAGACTCGCATTTCCCGGCACCTGGTGATCCCCGCGCTTGCCGCTGAAGTAATCAGAGCGCTTTCAGCGTCAGCCTTACAGATTGGAGTCATTCGGGTGCAAGGTCCGCAGCGTCCCCAATTGCGGGAAGCGTGAAAAAAAACGTGCTCCCCTTGCCCTCTTCGGACTCAACCCAGATATTCCCGCCGTGATGTTCGATCACCTTCTGACAATGGGATAGGCCGATGCCATGGCCGGGTATTTTGTGGCCTCGCGGATCTCTGTCATGGTGCCTGCGACCGAATTCAAATACCTTAATATGGTAGTCGATGTCGGGGGCGATTGCGGGGTGCTTTTTGATTCCCATGCCATTATCGCGCACCTTGAACAGCCACGCACCTTTTTCCAATTGCGCCGTCACACGGACCCTGAGAGGCCGCTGGGCGCGATACTTGATGGCGTTGTCAATCAAGTTCCGGAAAACCGATTTCAGGCTTTCGCGGTGGGCCACTACGGTCGGCAGAGATTTGAACGATACCATGGCGCCAGCTGCGTCAATTTCCGTACGCAGCTCATTGCGGACTTCACGAACCAGATCGGCGCAATCCGTCGAAACGAATCGGTTGGCCCTGTCGGCTACCAGGGCGTAGGTCAGCAACCCCTCGACCAATTTCTTCATGTCATTGGCGACCTCTTCGATCTTGGCCAGGCGTTTTTCAGGAGGATCACGTGGCTGAGACTTGGCTAAAGGACCTTTTAAAATATCGTTGATGCGGGCGATCGGCTTTTTCATGGTGTGAGCCATGTGATTGCCGTAGTCCGCCAGCGCCTCGTTGGACCGTCTCAGGTCCTCCGTTCGGGAAGCAACGCGATCCTCCAAAGTTCGATTGGATTGTTTGAGGTTTTCTTCGGCTTCTTTTCTTTCGGTGATGTCGAAGGCGACGCCCTGAAGGAACATCGGCCGGCCGGCATTGTCGCGGACGACCTTGGCCTCGCCGAGCACCCAGACGGTACGGCCGTCACGGGCCAGGAAGCGATACACGGCGCGAAACGGCTGAGCCGTGGCACAGGTGCGGGAAAATTCCCGATGCCAGCGGTCGCGGTCCTGCGGGTGCAATTGCCGATGCCAAAGGACCGGATCGTTCAGCCATTCCTCTTGCGTGAAACCAAGC
>DASRAT010000983.1:0-4042 GCA_035638015.1 Gemmataceae bacterium
TTCGTTGCCAACGCGGCGCCGACCGCCCCACAATGTTCGTGGCCGAGCACCATGAACAATGGCGTTTGCAGATGGGCGCCCGCATATTGCAGGCTCCCCGCGATTTCCGGCGACAACACATTGCCGGCAACGCGGACCACAAACAACTCTCCCAGCCCCACATCGAAAATCCACTCCGGCGGCACGCGCGAATCGCTGCAACCGAGAATTGTTGCGAAGGGGCGTTGTCCCTTGGCCAGGTCGGCCAGCGTCTCCCGCATTGGCCGTTGGCTACGCGTCTCCCCCCTGAGAAAGCGCTCATTCCCGGCCAGCAAACGCTCCAGCGCCTCGTCCGCGGACGGACCGGAGTGGGCGGAATCTGTTGCCATGCTGAATCACCCCTGGCCTTCAACCATGGACCGGCACTTCGGTCAACGGCGGATTTGTGGTGTTGGATTGCTGCGGCGGATTCTGGGCCTGGAATTCCGCGATGGCCTGGTCCACCGTGATGTGACGGCCAAGGTAGCCGATCTGCTCTTCCACTGCCTCGGCACGCAGCAGGTCGCGCACGCTGGCGTGAGCTTCGACCACGCGCATGCGAATGCCGCGTTTGCGGAGATCGCGGTTCAATCCAGCGAGCATGCGGGCGGCGGCCACATCCACGCGCGGCACGTCGGAAAGATCGCAAACTACGAACACAAGTCGCGGCGCCGCTTCGATGCGCTCCCACACCACCTGGCGGACGTGGTCGGCATTGAAATAAAGCACCGCGGATTCCACGCGGAAAATCACGACTCCTGGGATTTCCTCGTTGTCCGGATGGCGCTGCAGGTCGGAATAGCGCCGCGTTCCTGGAATGCGGCCGAGAAAGGCGACGTGGGGACGTGCCGTGCCGGCGATAAGCATCAAGAGTGAGGCAATGGCCGCCACCAGCACACCTTTCAGGATGCCCAGCACCAGCACCCCGACGAACGCCACCATCGCGATCTTGAACTCCAACCGGCTAACTTGCCACAAATGCCGCAGAGCGGGCAGGTCGATCAATCCCTTGACGGCAACCAAGACAATGGCGGCCAAGACAACCGTCGGCAGATTGGCGAGCAATTCCGTTAGAAACAAAAGGCACAAGGCAAGCGTCAGCGAAGCGAATACCAGTGTCAACGGGGTGCGGGCGCCGGCCTTGTCGTTCACTGCCGATTGCGAGAGGCCGCCTGCGACGGGAAAGCACTGGCCAAAGGCAACCGCAAAGTTCGCCGCGCCCAGGGCAAACAGTTCATGCTGCGGATCAATGGCGTAATCGTTCTTGGCGGCCAGCGTTCGCGCCGCCGAAATGCCTTCGATGTAGGCGAGCAGAAAGCAGGCGAAGCTCAGCGGCAGAATGCCGTCTACCTCGCGAAACGTCAGCGACGGAAGCCGCAGATGCGGCAACCCCGCCGGCAGTGAGCCCACCGTGGCGACCCCCGATGCTGCGAGCGAAGTCAGCGAAACAATGAGCGTGGCCAGGACAACGACCAGGAGCGCAATCGGACGGTTCGGCAGGTATTTCTCGCCCAGCACCAGCAATGCCAGTGCCGCCAATCCCAGACCAAGGACGACCAGATTGGTGTCGCCAAGTTGGCCTATCAGCTTCCAGACGCGTTCAAAGAAACTTTCGCCGCCTCCAGGGACGCCAAAGAGTTTCGGCAATTGGGTCATGGCGATGGTCAACGCCGCGCCTGCCTTGAAACCGAGCAGAATCGTGTCGCTGATGAAGCTCACCAGGCCGCTCAATCGCAAGAGCCATGCCAAGACGCCCAGCCCCGCCATGACGAGGGCAGTCCGAGAGGCAATCTCCACATGGCGTGACGGATCGCCGGCGGCCATCTCGGCCACGGTGACGCCGACGAGCAGAGATATTGCCGAGGTCGGCCCGATCGCCAGTTGCCGGCACGTCCCAAAGGCCGCGTAGACCAGCCCGCCAAGGAGATAGCCATAGATGCCATAATGCGGCGGCACCCCCGCCAGCGAGGCGTATGCCATCGAAACGGGGATTGCGTAGGCAGCCAGTGTGATGCCCGCGATGATGTCAGACTTCAGCCATTGGCGCTGGTAATGCGGGAGCCACTGCAAAGCCGGCAGGAGAGATCGCCAACCTGGGGCTAAGTTCGTCGTGTTCACGGAGTCTTCCCGCCAGGTTATTGGTTGCAAATTACTGCTGGCTGATAAACTCGCAAATCTCAACAATCGTGTCCCAGTCCATTGCCAGAATGTCCTGGGAGTGAGCCAAGTTGTTCCGCAGTTGCTCCAGGCGCTTGGCCGTGTCCTCCGCCTGGCGACGCGTTGCGAAAACGGTCTGTTTGCGAACGTCCTCGTTTTTGGCGATGATTGTCACCTTGTCGGCGAATTGCAGGCAATCCAGCAATTCCAGTTTTTGGTTGCGACGGCGTCGCTCCTCCAACAACAGCCTGGCTTTTTGCAGCCGGCCCTCTGATAGATGCTGGATCCACGTTTCACCCGGACAATGCCGGTCAATGAGGTCCGCGAAACGCATCTCCACCATGGTCACAATGCCGAACAGCCACATCCGCACCGGCGGTTTTTGCAGGTCGGCAAGCGTGATGATGCCTCCCACGCGCCCCAGCACCTTGACCAAGAGAAATGGCGACCGGCTCAATGCCATGATGACGTCCAGCAATGGAGCCGTGTCATTGAGCACTTTCGCATCCGCCAAGGGACGCAGATGCAGGCCGCAGGCGCCGTCCTGGAGCGCGGCTCGCTCCAGGAAGCCGGCGACTTGACCATCTTTGCGAACGCCGACGATATCAAAATCGTTGGCGTCCATGAGTTCTTTGACCTCCGCAGCCGCCGTGGAACTGTCAAACGACGCCAACGGCTCGGCGACATCCCGGGCGGTAAATGTCGCCGTGAAAATCTGCTTGACTGCTTCGGGTATCCTGGACGAAGACATCGCTTCTCTCTCGCGTTGGGTGGCGCGCGCCACCCAACTGGAATTTGCTAAGCCGCCACGGCTTCTACTTCGACTTATCGGGATCCTCAATCCGTATCAGCGTCCACTTCTGCGTGCGGTCCTCAAAAGCTGATGCTATTTTGCCTGCACCACGTTCCAAATCTTGATTGATTTGTCGTCGCCGCCGGACGCCATCAACTTGCCATCGGGACTGAACGCCAAGCAGTGGACTTCGCCGGTGTGGCCCTGGAATGTGGCGTGCTCCCTGTGGCTCGAGACCTCCCAGATTTTGATCGTTCCGTCCTCATATCCACTTGCCAGCGATCTGCTGTCCGGACTGAAGGTCACGGCGCCGACATTTTTGGTGTGGCCCATGAGCGTGGCTATTTTTTTGCCCGTCGCGACTTCCCAGAGGGTGATGCCGGGGTCGGGGTAACTCGTGGTAGCCAAGGTTTTGGTGTCCGGGCTGATCGCGGCGATAGTCCTGGAAAATTCTTCGGCGGTATTGCGCGTGGCGGTATTTTTTCCGGTGGCTGTGTCCCAAACTTTGATTTCATCGGGGCAGCCCGCCGAAATCAATGTCTTGCCGTCCGGGGCAAAAGCCATCGCCAGGACGCCCTCGGGATTAAACCGTTTCCAGGGAACCAGGCTGGCGGTGCACTTGCTGGTTGCCGCATCGAATAGTTTCATGTCGCTGCGGCAGATGCCTCCCGAAACAAGAGTCTTGCCATCCGGGCTGAAAACGACCAGTGTTTCGGGGCACTGCTTCATTTCATCGAGAATGATTGTGCTCTTGAGTGTGCCGATTTCCCACAGCTTGACCTTGTTTAATGAGCCACCGATCGCGAGCACCTTGCCGTCGGGGTTGAACGCCACCGTGCTCCATAGGTACGGGTATTCTCCTTTCAAGGATGCAGTGATTCGGCCAGTAGCAATGTCCCATAGCTTGATGACGTGGTCATCACCTCCGGAAGCCAGCTTTTTGCCGTCCGGGCTAAAGCACAAGGATTGGATGGCCTTGGTATGTCCATCCAGGGTGGAGAATAATTGGGACACCTTGCTGGGCGCGATGACCTTTGGGTCTATTTGATTTTGGTGGGTTGGTTCTGTGACACG
>DASRAT010000984.1:0-3308 GCA_035638015.1 Gemmataceae bacterium
AAAACCCGCCGTCAAGCCGCCGCCCGGAAGCGTGGTGGATATCGTCGATAATGGCGGCCAATGGGTGGGACGCGGGCTTTACAACGGCCATTCCCGCATTTCGCTCCGTGTCCTCACCACCGACCAAAATGAAGCGATTGACGCCGATTTCTTTGCACGCCGTTTGGAGCAAGCCGTCGCCCTGCGCCGCGATTGGTTGCAATTGGACGCCGTCACCGATGCCTACCGTCTCGTGCATTCCGAAGGCGATAATCTGAGCGGCCTGATCGTCGACCGTTTCGCCGGCACCCTTGTCCTGGAATTCTTCGCCGCCGGCATGTACCGCTTTCGCGAAACGCTGCAGCAGGTTTTGGACAAGGCCTACCCTGGCAGCAAGTTCTACTGGTTCGCCGAGGAGCACGTCCAGAAACAGGAATCGTTCGATTGCCGTCCTCCCGAGCCGCCGCCCGCCGGTGTCATTGTCGAGCATGGCGTCCGTTTTCGCGTGGCCCCCGGCAGCAAGCACAAAACCGGCTTCTTCGTCGATCAACGCGACAACCGCAAAGCTCTCGCTGAACTTTGCCACGGCAAACGCGTCCTGGACATTTGCTGCAACACCGGCGGTTTCGCCGTCTGCGCCAAGGTTTTGGGCCAAGCCGAAGACGTAGTCGGTATTGATTTGGACGAGCAAGCGATTGGATTGGCCAAGCAAAATGCGAATCTGAATCAGGCACGGATTCGCTTCGTGCAGTCCGATTTGTTCCCCTGGCTGCGCGAGACCATCGCCAACGGCACCCGTTTCGACGTAGTCGTCCTCGATCCCTCCAAGCAAACGCGCGACCGTGAGGAACTCGATTTTGCGCTCAAACGCTATTTCGACATGAACAAGCTGGCTGTCCAAGCCGTAGCGCCGGGCGGCATTTACCTAACATGTTCGTGCACCGGTCTTGTCAGCGAGGAGATGTTCCTGGAAACGCTGCGCCGGGCATCCTGGCAGGCGGGTCGAACGCTGCAAGTATTGCGCGTCTCGGGTGCGGGACCCGATCATCCCTTTTTGGTGCACATCCCGGAAGGGCGCTATCTCAAGGCGGTGTTTTGCCGCGTCACATAACCCCGCTTGCGGTTTCGCGCTACACCTCGGCCTTGCGTTGTGAATCGCGGAAAAAGACGATAAATACAGCAAAGCAGATCAGTACGCCAATCGCCGGCAACATCCAGAACATGCCCCAATCGACCGCTTTGGTGGACGGGTTTGTCAAAAAGTCAGCCAGTTGACCCGACACCATGTTGCCCAGCCACATGCCAACGCCGTAGGTAAGGAATGTGAACAGGGCCTGACCGCTGCCGCGGATATCCGCCGGCGCCTTGTTATCGACATGAATGAATCCTGCCGCGAAAAAGAAATCGAAGCAAATCCCGTGCAAGGCAATGCCAATCAGCACCAGCGGATAGAGTGCTACGGCGTCTGCTTGCGCATAGATCGAAAACAGACCGTAGCGAATGCCCCAGCACAACATGCCGAAGGCAAGGACCCATTTCATTCCCCAGCGCTTCAAAAACCACGGCAAAAACGGCAGCAACAATAGCTCGGCAAACTGGCCGATGGTCATAACGGGAGTGATGCTTTCCACGGACAGGTGCACTCCCTTTTCAAGGTAAAGCCCCGTGAAACCATAGTAAAAAGCCAGCACAATGGTGATGACGAAGGAGACGCCAAAAAAGACAGCGAAGGAAAAGTCCTTGAGCAGGCCTATCGCCTTCAGAAAGGGAAAAGCGTCGCCAGCCTTGCCTGGTGGGGGCGTATGCGGCAGCACCAGGCTAAATGCGCCAAGGGCGAGAGAGCAAGCGCTGCCCAGAAGGAAAGGCGCATTGGGCACGACCGGCGTGTTGGCCGACGTCTTGAACGTCAACAGCAAGCCGACGATCCAGTTAACCACAATCCAGCCAACGGTGCCTAGCACCCGCAACCCGGGAAAATCACGATTCCCATCCGGAACGTGCGCGAAGGCAATGGAATTGGAGAGTGCCAGCGTTGGCGAATACACCAGGGCGTACACCAAGGAAACGAAGTAAAATGTCGTCGGCTCGTGAATATGGCCCATCCAGTACAACAGTCCAGCGCCCGCAAAATGCAACACGGCCATCAGCTTTTCACTGGCGAAAAACCGGTCCGCAATCTGACCTACGATCAAAGGAGAGAAGATTGTCCCCAGGGCCATGGTGCCGTAAATGCCGCCAATGACGCCATCGGTGAACTTCTGAGGATCGAGGCCTTTCAAGTAATTGCCCAATATGACAAACCACGCCCCCCAGATCGCAAACTGCAAAAACATCATCACCGACAATTTCAACCGCAACGTCATATCAAGCGGCGGTTTAATGCTAATGCTTGCGGCAGGGGCGGCGGCCATGAATCAACTCCTTGCAGGCGGTTCGGCGGGATGCTACGAATGTAGGGTGGGTGGAGTCTTCGGAACCCACCTAAGCGCACGGTGGGTTCCGAAGACTCCACCCACCCTACATGACGCCTCGAATGTAGGTTCTTGGCGGGCCGCTTGCAAACAGAATCTGGCGGCGTATTGTCATCTTGTCCGCTTCCCCTGAGGATTTGCCATGCGCGTAGACTTTTACGGCCTGACCTTCGACACTCCCAAAGTCACGGTTCATCTTTGGTCCCCGTGGCGCTCCACCGCCCTGGAGCATCGCCTTTTCGAGGTCATCGGCGCCGGCCTTAAACAGCCAGCCGAGAAGTTTCCCGACGGACTCCAGGCGCACATTACCGACCCCAAGACCTGGCGGACCACTCTGCAAGCCGTCAGCCGTGTACTCAAAGGCTGGCAAGAAGACGCCGAACCGGGCAACGGTGAACGCCGGTCCTGGCGCTGGATGATCGAAGGCAACACAGACGCCAACGGCTACGACCACACCGGCGAACAGGCCTGCGTGTGGGCCTTTGTGCGGCTTGGTCTCGACCGTGGCGAACCGGGCGAACCGGATAAGGGGGAGGACATCGACCTGGACGGCTTCGGCGTGCAAATCTGGCCGACGGAAGCGTAATTGGCCTGCCGCTTGCAGTTTAGCGCTCGCTTTTGGCTTTTTCTGCCCTTGACCCGCCGGTATTCGACGCTATAGTCCCCGACTCTTCAAAGACCGAAAAACGTGGTTTCATCGCGACCCGGCGATCAGCGGCCGGGGCGCGCCGCGTCCATATTCAGGCAGGGGAGAGTCAAGGATGAACCGCAATCAAGTCACGGTCGGCTTGGCATTGTTGTTGGGTTTAGCGGTGAGCAGCGCGAGCTGGGTATTTGGCCAGCGCGAAAGCTCGTTCG
>DASRAT010000985.1:0-4911 GCA_035638015.1 Gemmataceae bacterium
CCTTGGTTACCGGCTTGATTCGATTGCGGGATGACCAATGACCCAATTCCTTTCCCTCACCGACGCCATCGCCACCCACGTCCCCCACGGCAGTACCCTCGCGCTGGAAGGATTCACCCACCTCATCCCCTTCGCCGCCGGCCATGAGATCATTCGCCAAGGCAAGAAGGACCTCACCCTCATCCGCCTGACGCCCGATCTGATATACGATCAGCTCATAGGCATGGGCTGCGTCCGCAAGCTTATATTCTCCTGGGCCGGCAATCCGGGCGTGGGTTCGTTGCACCGGCTGCGCGACGCAGTCGAGCACGGTTGGCCGCGGCCGATTGAATTGGAAGAACACAGTCACGCGGCGATGGCTAACGCTTTCGCCGCGGGCGCGGCCGGGCTGCCGTGCGCCATGTTTCGCGGCTATCAAGGCTCCGATTTAGTGAAGGTCAATCCCAATATCCGCTTTGTCACGTGTCCGTTCACGGGCGAACAGTTGGCCGCCGTGCCCGCGGTCCGGCCCGATGTGGCCATTATTCACGCCCAGCGCGCGGATCGCGCCGGCAATGTGCTGATCGAAGGGATCACCGGCGTGCAAAAGGAAAACGTGCTGGCCGCGAAAAAAGCGATTGTCACCGTCGAGGAAGTGGTGGACGATTTGCGTGTACCGGGGCCGAACGCGACCGTGCTGCCGCAGTGGACGGTGACGGCGGTCGTCACCGCACCGCGGGGGGCTTGGCCGTCATATGCTCACGGTTATTACAAACGGGACAATGCTTTTTACACGGCGTGGGACACGATTGCGCGGGAGCGGGAGACGTTTTTAAGTTGGATGCGGGAGAATGTAATGGCATCGCCGCGGCAATAAGAGAATCACGACAACACGAAATTACGAAAACGCGAAAAAATGCATTGCTATTCCCTTTCGTGCTGTCGTATTTTCGTGCTTTCGTGATTCTCTTTCGGCGACATGCTTGATTGTCAATTCAAGGGCTTACCCAGTGGACTACACCACCGCCGAAATGATGGCCGTCGCCGCCGCCCGTGTGCTCAAGAACGACGACGTCTGCTTCGTCGGCATCGGCGCCCCCTCGCTGGCCTGCAATCTGGCCCGACTGACGCACGCCCCGGATATCACGCTCATTTATGAATCCGGGACTAACGGCGCTCGGCCGCACGTGTTGCCGTTGTCCATTGGCGATGGCGAATTGTGCGAGACTGCGCTCACCACGGTCTCGGTGCCGGAGATGTTTCGCTATTGGCTCCAAGGCGGCAGAGTCTCCGTTGGTTTTCTTGGCGGCGCTCAGATCGATCGCTTTGGCAACATCAATTCCAGCGTGATTGGCAGTTACGACAAGCCCAAAGTGCGGCTGCCCGGCGGTGGCGGGGCTCCTGAGATTGCCAGTTTGTGTGGTCAGATCTATGTCGTCATGCCGCAATCGGCACGCACCTTTGTCGAGCGGGTTGATTTCATCACGTCGTTCGGCCACGGCACTGGCGGCGATCATCGCCGGCGGCTCGGCATTCGCACACAGGGGCCGACGCTGCTGATTACTGATCTGTGCCAATTGCGGCCGGAGCCTGTGACGAAAGAGTGGCAAGTTGTGTCACTGCATCCGGGAGTCACCCGCGAAGCCGTCCAGAAACAGACTGGCTGGCCGCTGCGCTTCGCGGATAGAGTTACCGAGACGCCGCCACCAGACGCCAAAGAGCTTGAAGTACTGCGAGACCTTCAGGCACGCACCGCTCAAGCTCATTCAGTAGGTGCAAAATAGCATGAGCGATCCGCGCGACTCTTTGTTCAGTTCGCCTGAAATGGCAGCCATTTTTTCGGCCGAGGCCCATGTGCGCCAGATGCTGGCCTTCGAGGCGGCACTGGCCCGGGCGGAGGCTCGCGCCGGTGTCATTCCCCAGGAAGCCGTGACCGCCATCGTTGCGAGTTGCCGGGTGGAGTTTTTTGATGTTGGAGAGTTGTACCGTGAGGCGGCGCTAGCGGGAACTCCAGCCATTCCCTTGGTTCGGCTTTTGACGACCCGATCAGGCCCGGAAGCAGGAAAGTTTGTCCATTGGGGGGCGACTAGCCAAGATGTAATCGACACCGCCACGATGCTCCAGATGCGCGAGGGTTTGGATCTGTTGGTTGCCGGTTTGTTGGGCGTATGCCAAGCGTGCGCGGCTTTGGCGGGCCAGTATCGAAACACGCTGATGGCTGGACGCACATTGCTTCAGCAGGCGTTGCCGATCACCTTTGGGCTCAAGGCTGCGCGCTGGCTGGCGATGACGATGCGGCAAGTGCGGGCGTTGCGGGACTGTTCCAAGCGATCGATAGCACTGCAATTTGGCGGGGCCGTGGGCACGCTTGCCGCGCTTGGCGACGCCGGTCTCCGTGTGGCAGAACTGCTTGCCGAGGAACTTGGGCTAACCCTGCCCGATCTGCCGTATCCTGCCGAACGTGACCGGATCGCGACCATAGCCGCCGCGCTAGGGGTCACGGCGGGTGCGATGACAAAAATTGCCAGTGACATTTCCTTGCTAGCTCAAACCGAAATCGGCGAAGTGGCGGAAGCGGCAGCGTCGGGCAAGGGCGGTTCGTCGGCCATGCCGCACAAACGAAATCCGGTGGATGCGGTTAATGCCCAGGCCGCGGCACGCCTGGCGATTGGCGTGGTGCCGGTCATCCTGTCGGCGATGGCCAACGAACATGAACGGGCGGCCGGCGGCTGGCAAGCGGAGTGGGTCGCCGTCCCTGACTTGTTTCGCTTCACGGCCGGAACTGTCGAACGGGTCCGCAGCGCATTGACGGGCCTTCAGGTCAATCCAGAGCGGATGCTTGCCAACCTTGACCAGTGCGGCGGGCTGCTCATGGCGGAAGCGCTTACCATGGCGCTCGCCCCGGCGCTTGGGCGGCCCGAGGCGCAGCGCGTTGTCCAAGAAGCTTGTGGCCGCGCAACAAAATCAGGGATGACACTCAAACAGGCAGCTTTGGAGGATGGGCCAATCCGAGCGACGCTTTCGCCGGAAGAAATCGAGCGGGCGTTGGATCCACAACAATACCTGGGGAGCACCGACGCCTTGATTGACAGGGCGTTGCAATCATACCGTGAATAGCACGATGATCGACGGCTTGCGGATGGCCTATCAAATTGACGGCCCCGACAATGCCCCAACACTCGTTTTGATCCATTGCCTGGGCGCCAACATCCGCATGTGGGACCCGCAAATCGATGCGCTGTGTCCCCATCTGCGCGTGGTGCGTTACGACATTCGCGGTCATGGCAATTCGGAGGCTTCCAAACCTCCCCTCACCATCGAGCGCCTGGGCCGCGATTTGCTGGCTCTCATGGACCACCTGCAAATTGCCCGTGCCCACGTTTGTGGCTTATCGTTGGGCGGGCTGATCGCGCAGTATTTTGTCATTCATCATCCCGAACGTGTCGAGCGCGCCGTGTTCGCCAACACCGCAGCGCGGCTAGGGACAACGGCAAGCTGGGAAGCACGCATCGGAGCGATCCGCGCCGGCGGCATGGCTAGCATCCGCGATATGGTAATTGGCCGCTTTTTTAGCGCCGCCTTCCGTAACCGCCATCCTGATGTGGCCAAGACGTTTGGTGACATTCTGCAGGCAACGCGTGCCGACGGCTATATCGCGGCTTGCACCGCATTGCGTGATGCCGACCTGCGCCAATCGGTATCGTCGATCCACGTGCCGACGCTGGTCATCGCAGGCGGGCTGGATGAAGCCACGCCGCAGGCGCAGTCGGCGGAACTGGCGGCAGCCATTGGGGGGAGCGAGTTCGTCGTGTTGCAGGAAGCCGCACACCTCTCGAATGTTGAACAGCCAGACGAATTTAGCCGGCATTTGATGAAGTTTTTTGGAGTCCAACCGTGAGTCATCAGCGCCAATCCGTCATCGCCGCTTACGTGCGATCGCCCATCGGCCGCTTTGGCGGCGGTCTGGCCCAGGTGCGACCGGATAGCTTGGCCGCGCATGTAATCCAGTCGTTGGTTCAGCGAACGCGTATCGACCCCTCTGTGCTGGACGACATCATCCTTGGCTGTGCCAACCAAGCCGGCGAGGACAATCGCAATGTCGCACGCATGGCGGCGCTGGTGGCTGGGTTGCCACTGGAGATTCCGGGGCAAACCGTGAACCGTCTCTGCGGTTCCGGACTCCAGGCGGTCAACGCGGCAGCACACGCAATCTGGAGCGGCCAGGGCGAGATGTTCATCGCCGGCGGCGTCGAGAGCATGACGCGCGCTCCCATTGTCATGCTCAAAGCGGAGTGCGGGTTTGCGCGTGGTGTGCCGGAGATGGCCGATACCACACTGGGTTGGCGTTTTCCGCATCCGCGGTTGGTTGCCGACGGCCACACCGTCGCGCTCGGTCAGACTGCGGAGAACGTGGCCGCGCGCCGCAATGTCAGCCGGCAAGAACAAGACGAGTTCGCGCTTTTGAGCCAACAAAAAGCGGCTCGCGCGCAGTCCGACGGCCGCCTTGCCGAGGAGATCGTTGCCGTCCCCGTCCCGTCCAAGACGGAGAAGGGGCGTGAAAACACGCCGTCGTTGTGTAGTCAGGACGAGCATCCTCGGCCCGACACCACGCTGGCGGCACTGGCCAAACTCAAACCGGCTTTCGTGGCCAACGGCACGGTCACTGCCGGCAATGCCTCGGGCATCAACGACGGGGCCGCGGCCCTGTTGGTAACCTCAGCGGAGCGAGCGCAGGCTTTGCGTCTTGAACCTCTTGCCCGGATTGTCAGCACAGCCGTCGCCGGCGTGCAGCCGGATGAAATGGGCCTTGGGCCCGTCCCCGCCTCACGCAAGGCGCTGGAGCGGGCAGGGCTGAGCATCCAACAGACGGACATTGTCGAAATCAACGAGGCGTATGCCAGCCAGGCCATCGCCTGCTTGCGAGATTTGGAG
>DASRAT010000986.1:0-11609 GCA_035638015.1 Gemmataceae bacterium
AGGGCTGTACAAAAGCCGTGGTAATCGCTGCAATGGCCGGCCTTGGTTTCCATGAGTTGGACGGCGCTGGCTTGCAGCGAGGCTTTGCCGTGATCGTATTTGACATTGTCCTGCACCCATTTCATCACGGCAGCCAAGTCCTGGGCTTCGCCATTGCGCGGCGTGATATCTTCGGCGAATTTGCGGAACTTGTCATCGACGACGATCAGCTTTTCGCTGCGCAGGAACTTGTCGAACGCGGCCGGCCATTTCTCCACCTTTGGCACCTTGGCCGTGTCCACATTCCAGCGCACTTCGTGGGTTTTGACGGTGAATTTGTGGCGGACGATCTGGGCCCCTTCGGGATGGTCAAACTCGAAATAGGCGAACTCGTTGCCGTAGAGCGCCTCCTTGCCGATCCTGGGCTCGACCTTCATCGGGAAGCTCGAAAGCTCACGGCCGCTGACTTGTTGAATGTTGTCCGAAGGCGGCAGTGGCACCCAGATTTTCAAAACCTTGGCGTGGTAGGGTGGCGTCACCACGAATTGCAAATCAACTTGGTAGGTAACCGGCTCGGATTTTGTGCCTTGATATGGGGAGTCGGGATCAAGAGAACCAATATCAACGGCTTGCGGTTGTCGGCCATCGGCTATCGGTCCGACTGCCGGTGCGCAGACCAGGAAAACGATCGCCAGTGAATTGTAGAGACGATTCATGCGTTATTCCCATGGGCGCCTGGGCGGTAGAACAGCGGCCGCAAGATGCGCTCATACAGGCCCCCGCCCAGTAGCGCGCCAATGATCGGGGCAGCCACGTAAACTTCAAGAAAACCGCGCGGTCCCGGAATCGCGATCTCATTCCAGCCGGCAAAATAAGCCACGATGCGCGGCCCCACGTCGCGGGCGGGATTGAAACACGCTTGCGTCAACGGGGCCAAAACCGAAATCAAAACCGCCACCGTCAAGCCGATAAACACCGGCGCCAAACCCGCAGGAGGCGCTCCTTCATTGCGCGGATCGGTCACCGCGAAGACCACCAGGGCCAACAGCATCGTGCCCACCACCTCGGCAAACATGGCCGTCGACTTGGCAAACGCGTTTCGTCCTTCCTGGAGCTCGCTCTCGACTTCGGAGCTTGTGTGCAGGTTTTTGTTGTTGGAAACGCCGCCGGGATCGGGAAAATACTCGCCGTAACACATTGCGGTGATCTCGCTTCCCGGACCGCCGCGTGTGACACCTCGGTCCTTCTCGCGCTGTTCCAGCGGATGAGAAAACAGAGTGATCAGCACACCGGCCGCGATAATCGCACCCGCCATTTGCGAAATGATGTAAGGTACAACGCCATGCCAACTGAAGCGGCCCCACATTGCCAGCGTCAACGTGATCGCCGGATTGATGTGCGAGCCGCTAACGCCGCCGATGATGTAAATCGAAAGCATGATGGCCACGCCCCAGACGATGGCGACTTGCCAAAGTCCGCTGTGAGCGCCCATAAGCACGGCGGCGTGCACGCTGCCACACCCGAAAAAAACGAGGATAAACGTGCCGATCACTTCGGCCACGCAACGGGCAGTCAGAGTGTAGGTAAGCGGGGCCATATAATCTTACACTTTAGAGAATGTTTGAACGTCTGGCAACGCGCTAAGATTGGGGTCGAAGATCAACCCGGCAGCACCCCAGGTCCATCACGTCCAGTGCTTTGCCGCCGTCGGAACGGAAGATCTCGGCGTCGAGCGAGTAGACGACAAACTTGCCTTGTTTGTCGTCGTGAACCAGACCTGCGTGCCTCAGAACGGACAGGTGGTGCGATACCTTGGTGATGTTCGATTCCAGACGTTCCGTCAATTCCGTGACGGTGTGCGGCCGTTGTTGCAGGCACTGGACGAGCTTCAAGCGCTCGGCGTTGGCCAACGCTCGCAAGGCGCGGGCGCAGTTGTCCGATTGCAGGCGGTCTTCGATCGGTTCGCTCGCCTTGTCGCTCATTGAATCGTCCTCTGCAAATGCTCCCGGATTACCGCGGCGCCCTGGTGAGTCTTGTGAATCGCCTCGGCAACCTCGGCGATCGCTTGTTCACCCGCCAACAACACTGGATGATGCAAAATCACCATGCCCTGATCGGCCCGGCTGGCTTCGCTCAATGGCCCAACCTGGCGAAAGCGTTTGGGCGACCGGCCCACATGCGCGGCGCGGAAACCGTCGTCGAAGGCAATCCCTTCCGCGCGCATGGCCTGAATGAATGCCGCCCTTTCGAGTCCAAAGGCGTCGGCATCGAATTGGAACCCTAGTTTGTAGTACCCCGGCGTGTGGCCATCGCCAAGATTAACCAGCGGCCGCAAGCCCGGCACACCGGACAACGCCTCGAAGAGTTGGCTCACACGGCGCTGGCGCTCGGCGTTGCGTTCGTCGAGCCTGGCAAGCTGCGGAGGCAAAACGGCGGCTTGAAGTTCGGACATTGGACAGACCAGATTGCCTCGCATCTGATAAGTTTTGGCCCGCTGATGCACATCGGCACGACGGGTGATGATGGCGCCGCCGCGGCCCGCGGTCAGCAACTTGGAACCGCCGAAACTGAGGACGCCGACATCGCCCCAGGTGCCCGCTTTCCGTCCTGCCACGGTCGCGCCCGGACATTGACAGGCATCTTCCACGACAGCAAAGCCCTTGGTCCGAGCTAGCTCCATCAACGCAGGCATGTCCACGAGGCCGCCGTGAAGGTGAGAAACGATAACCGCCTTGGTCACGCCGGACACGGCTTGAGCAACGGCTTCGGCGGTCAGGTTCCAATGATGCGGTGCAACATCCACCAAGACTGGCATCGCGCCAATGGCATGGATCGTGAGAAAATTACCAGGAAAATCGTAAGCAGCCAGAATCACCTCGTCGCCGGGGCCGACCTGGAGCGCACGCAACGCCAACTCAACGGCAAACGTGCCACTGCCGCAGCTCAAAGCGAACTCCACGCCGTGATACGCGGCCAACTGGCAGTGAAGGGCTTCGACGTGCGGCCCATGGTACTTGCCCCAGCTACCGTCGGCATAGGCGGCGAGCAGAGAGTCACGAATCGTGTCGTCGGGCGCAGGCCACTCAGGTGGACCTTGGGGGCGAATCGCGGAGCCGCCGACAAGGGCAGGAGAAGAGGGTTTCATGAAACCTGTAGTTGAGTAAACGCTATTGGAATCACGGGCAGCCGCTCAAAACCATCATACATCGTTGATGCCCTTCCACTTACCACGCCTGGGTGTTATAGTACACGCCGAAAATCGACAATAACACTGCAGGATAACGCAAGGAGGCGTGCCATGGCCAAGACCGGCGAAATCGATTATCTCAAAAACATTGAAGAAGAATACGGCGAGGCGGCTGTCCGCCATGCCGTGGGCAAACCCTTCAGCGATCCCAATTGTGCCGCTTTTTTGTCGGAAATTGCCGCTGTTTTGGCACTGCTGCCGCCAGCGCCGGCCAGGTTGCTTGACCTGGGCTGCGGCACCGGCTGGACCAGCATTTTCTTCGCCAAATCCGGGTACAACGTGACCGGCGTTGACATCGCGCCGGATATGATTCGCCATGCCGACGAGAGCCGGCAGCGCGAAGGCCAGGAGAGTTTGCAGTTTCGCACCGCCGATTACGAGGAGTTCGACGGCGGCGGAGCGTTTGACGCCGTGGTGTTTTATGATTCTCTGCACCATGCCGTTGATGAGTCCGCTGCGCTGCGCTGTGCTTTTCGCGCCTTAAAGCCGGGCGGTATTTGTGTCGCATCGGAGCCGGGCCACGGGCACCAGCGCCAGCATGACGCGGTCCAGGCGATGCGCAAATACAATGTGACCGAGAAGGCGATGCCGCCGGCGAAGATCATTGGGTTGGCGCGGCAGATAGGGTTTCGAGGGTTTCACGTTTATCCGCATGCGTTTCGCATTCAGCGCGAGGTGTTTCCGAGGCCGCGTTTGGAATCTGGACCTACGTTGATGCGCGCCTTGCGTAAGACAGCCCGCGTGGCAATGGCGCCGTTGCGATTACTCTACCGCACGGCCAGGTTGGCGGCGTGGAATGAAGTGGGTTGTTGGCTGACGGGGATTACGGTGCTGGTCAAGTGACGCGTGAAAAAGCGCTGGCCGTGATACAAGGGCTGTACGGTTGACATGTATGCCTACCACCAAAGGTCTTTGTTTCGTGATCGCTTCCGACTACACGCCCGTCAAGGTTTCGCCGGCGGCTGAAGGACCGCCATGACGGCAGAAAGAACCCGCGTAAATGCAGATTGAGCAAGAGTGCCGACAGATCGCACCATCAGTCCCGCATGGGCGGTAAATAGCTTGCCCGGCCGCGCGAAGCTGGCAACCAACAACCCGCCTGATGCAAAGTCCGGAGCGTCCAGCGGTATTGCCGCCGGATCGCCATATGGGCTGCTCGTGATTTGGCAGAGAACCCAATCGCCGCGTCCTGCGTCTGCAAGACAAACTGCCGGGCGGACTTTTGACTGCGATAGGTCCGAAAACGGGAACGGCACGAGAACTACTTCCCCTGCTGAAGGTGTGACCACGCCGCATCCTCCTCCGGCCGACACCAGTCCATTGCCAGCGCTGCCTCGGCCAGCAGCGCCGCTTCCCCCGGCATCGCTGCCGGCTCTTCCAGCACCGTCAAAAGGGCCCGCCGCGGACTGGCCACGTGAACCTCACCCAACAATTGCACTCGGCCGGCTGCATCGACAACCGCTTCGACTGTTTGGATCATTGTTTACCTCCCACAGCATTGTACCAAATGACACGATTGATCGCTTTTTGGTTACGCCGAGCCCTTCTCCAATCGCGAAATCAGCGATGAGACCTCAGGCAAGTCACCCGCAAACCGATTTGTGGCGTGATCGGCATGCTGGCAAGGAGATCGGTGCGTTCGGCGTGCTTCCAAGTTTTCAGCATGGCCTTTTTACGCTGTTTGTCCATGATGATGAGACCTCCGCATTGCTAATTATCTTGCAACCCAAACAACTTACGCAGCGCCTCCAGCAGCGTGTGCCGATGCTCTCCTGGTGGCTCCTCCGCCAATGCGGAGATCGGCCCGTGCAGAAATTTGTTTTGCAACAGCCGAAACGCCCCTTCGATCTGAGCGCGGTCCGCGTCGTCATACTTGCCGTTCAGCTTCGCCAATAATTGCCGAACAATCTCCTGCCGTTTGGCTTCGAAATCCTGGCTCAGGCGGGCAATGATTGGGCCGTTTTTTTTGCGGCCCCATTCGCTGAGAAAGCGGGCTTGCTCCTGCTCGATGATGGCCTCGGCGGGGGCGACGTGCTTGAGGCGGCCTTGAAGAGTTTGTTCGCGGATGCGCTGCAGGTCGTCGATGTTGAACAGGAAAGTGCGGTCGCCGTCGTGGATGCGCGGGTCAAAGTCGCGCGGCACGGCAATGTCGAGAATGACGACGGGCCAACCGCTGGGGCGCTTGGCCAATACGCCTTTGTAACGCTCGCGGGTGACAATCGGCTCGGGAGCGCCGGTGGTGCTGAGAACGATGTCGGCCTGGGCGAGCACGTCGTCGAGTTGCTCCCAGCGGACGGCAGTGCCGCCACAGCCCTTGGCCACGGCTTCTGCTTTTTCGGGACTGCGGTTGGCCACCAGAATGCGTTTTGGGTTGAGCTGGCGCAGGTGTTTCAGGGTTAGCTCGCCCATCTTGCCGGCGCCCAGGACCACAATGGTTTTGTCATGAAAGTGATCGAAGACCTCGCGCACATAAGCTACTGCGGCACTTGACACGCTGACATTGCCGCGTGCGATGCCGGTTTCGGTTCGCACCCGTTTGGCGGCGCGCTGGGCGTGCTGGAAAGCGGCGTGCAGTACAGGTCCGACGGCGCTGCGTTCGTGTGCCGTTTCGTAAGCGCGTTTCACCTGGCCGCCAATTTGACCTTCGCCCACGATCATGCTGTCAAGACTGGCCGCGACGCGGAAGAGATGGCGAACGGCGTCCGCGCCCTGGTGGTGATAAAGATGAGGATAGATGTCGGACACGGGCAATTCGTGCATCTGGGCCAGGAAGGCGGCGATGCGTTCCACATCCGGCCCCAGAGCGGCATCACTGGGAGCGACGTATAACTCCACGCGATTGCAGGTGCTGAGGATGACCGCCTCGGCGCCGTAGCGCTGACCAAGCAGATCAAGGGCCTGCACCAGCTTTTCAGGGTTGAAGGCAAACCGCTCGCGCACCTCCACCGGCGTGTTGCGGAAACTACAGCCGACTGCGAGCAACGGGATCATGGCGCCCCTCCCGGCGTGAAGGGGTGCACGGCGATCAAGGCCACCAGCATCAGGCCAAACGCCGCGATGGTGAGCAGGGCCACCTGCTTGCCGCCCGCCCGGACGCTGTAACGCAGGTACAACAAGACGGCGAAGACGATCCACAGGGCAACCGTGCTGAGGACTTTCCAGTTCTCCAGCCCCAGACCGCCGTCGGGCATGCCGAACATTTGCCAGGCGGCGATTAACAAGCCGCTGGTCAACAGCGGAAAAGCCAGCATGATGGAACGCCGGTTCATCGCTTCGAGGCGCTCCAGGCTCCACAGCTTTAGCCCCTGGCCTGGCAACTGCTTGGTCTTGAGGCGGTGTGTTTGCACAAGAAACATGACGCTGGCGACAAAGCCGACCGAGATGCCCACGAAGGCCAGCAGCATCAAGATGCCGTGCAGGACCGCCCAGAATTGCATGTCCTCGAAGTCAAATATCTGCCAACCTCCCGAGGATTGCCCCGAAGGCGCTCCCATTGGAAACAACTGAGCCAGCAACACCAAACCTAAAACCAACGGCAGCACAAAAAGCTCCCAGGCCAAGCGACGATGGTGCACCGCTCCATAAAAGCAAAAAACGGCCAGGATCCAGGCCAGAAAGATAAGCGAGCCAAACGAAGTCTGGAGCGGCAGTTTGTTGACCGTTACAAAGGCGGTGTGAGCGACAATGCCGGCACCGGTGAAAGCGAGCGCCAGCCAGCGCAGCGCCGGCCGCGCCTGGAAAGTGCGGAATAGCTCCACAGCGAAGGCCACGGCGTAACTGGCGGCGAAACAGAAGACGGTGATGCGTCCAAGTAGCTCGGCTGGCATACAGGCGATTATACGGCACTGGCCAGCCGATTTGCCAGTTTGCCCTGGACAAGATTTCGTTGCGCGGCTACACCCCTGGCCAGATCCCACATTCCGTAACATCGGCGAGGTTTCTCATGGTGCGCGTCCCCTACGTTGCCCTGGCGGCCGCAATAGCACTGACCGGCGGTTGCGTGCCTACCGATATGCTGCATTCTGACAGCACCGCGTCGACTACGCCAATTGTGCCGTCTACCGCGCTTAACAGCCCTGTGCCCATGGTCGCGCGTTCGTCGTTTCTTGGCAACACACCGCCTGTGGGCAACGAGACTGGCCTCATCGTTGACAAAGTCGGCAAGCAAATTGTCGCCGCCAATCCGGCGCTGGGCATGAAACCGATCTTTCTGACGCTTGGCAGCCCGCAGCCGGAAGTGTTCCATCAAGGCACGGGAGGAGTTTTCATCACGGAGGGTCTGGTGAAGCAGTGCAAAACCGAGGGCCAGCTGGCCGCGGTGCTGAGCTGGGAACTGGGCCGTATGGTGGCCGAGCGCGAGGCCCTGGCCAGCCCGCAGACGCATGATCCCGAGAAGCCGATGCCGATTGCGGTGTCGATGGGGAACTCCGGGCAGTTCAGCGGACTGGACCAGTTGCAACAAACCGAAGCGGCCAAACTCAGTGGCGACCGCCGTCGGCCGAGCAAGAAATTTGTACCGCCTGATCCCGACGCGCTGGCGCGCGGTTACCTGGAAGCGGCCGGATTTGACAGAAAAGAATTGGACGGCGCAGCGCCGTTGCTAGCGCAGGCGGACAGGAATTACATTATCGAGAAACAATTCAAGGGGCCCAGCGATACGCCGACTTGGCAGCCGAAATAGCCGTCGTCGGTCTTCAAAAAACCACAACCAGCGCTGTCGCGCCGCATACTTTGTGGTAAACCAAAGTGGTTCTCCTCCACGGTACTTTTGGAGATCCACACATGCCCCGCACCTTTATTACCCGATTCCTTGGCCTGGCGATTGTGCTTGCTCTCGCAGGCCAATCCACGCGCGCGGACGATCCGCGGCAAGCCGCCGGCGACAAGGTCACGCCCGCCGAGGCGCTGCAAAAACTCAAGGACGGCAACGCTCGTTTCATTGCCCAAAAGACAACCGCCAAGAACGACGCTGCCCGCCGCGCCGAAACCGCCAAGGGTCAAAAACCATTTGCGATTATTCTTGCCTGTGCCGATTCGCGGGTGGGACCGGAGATTGTTTTTGACCAGTCGCTCGGCGATCTTTTCGTGATCCGCGTCGCCGGCAATGTCACAGATCCCAGCATTCTGGGCTCCATCGAGTATGCCGTCCTTCATATTGGCACGCCACTGGTTGTAGTGATGGGTCATGAGAAATGCGGCGCCGTCGCGGCTGTGCTGGAAGGCGGCAAGGCCGAGGGCAACCTCGCGGAACTGCTCAAGGAGGTCCACGTCGGCGACCCCAAGGGCAGTCTGGCCGCGAACGTCAAGGACAACGCCAAGTTCCACGCCGACGCCATGCTCAAACAAAGCAAAACGATCAATGACATGGTCAAAAGCGGCCGGGTTCAGATTGTGACCAGCTATTACGATCTGAGTGCGGGAACCATCGAATGGCTCGGCTCGCCTGAAGTGAAAAAGGGGAAGTGATCTATCGTGTCCACTAGCACGGTCCGCGTCGATCTTGGTCCGCGCGGTTATGACATTGCCGTCACGTCCAACGCTCTCGATGGGCTGGGCCCGTTTGCGCGGCAGCGCTGCCAGGGAGCGCTGGCCTTTGTGGTGACTGACGAAAATGTGCGGCCGCACGCCGACCGCGCCGGCGCGGCGCTCAAGGCAGCCGGATTCCAGTGCAACACCGTAATTTTGCCGCACGGCGAAGCGCAAAAAGCACTTGGCGTCGCCTCGATGCTTTATGACACCATGGTCAACCTTCACGCAGATCGGCGCACGCTCGTGGTCGCCGTCGGCGGTGGCGTTATCGGTGACCTGGCCGGTTTCGTGGCGGCCACTTTCAACCGTGGCGTGCCGCTGCTCATGGTGCCGACGACGTTGCTGGCGATGGTGGACAGTTCCGTTGGCGGCAAAGTGGCGGTCAATCATCCCAAAGGCAAAAACCTGATCGGCGTTTTTCATCAACCGATCGGCGTCTGGATCGACACCGCCGTGCTGGCGACATTGCCCGAGCGCGACTACCGCAGCGGCCTGGCGGAAGTTGTTAAATACGGCGTCATCCTCGACGCGGATTTCTTTGGTTGGTTGGAAGCGAATGCCGACGCTGTGCTCCGCCGCGATGCGGCAGCGATTCGCCATGTCGTCACGCGTTGTTGCCGGCTCAAGGCGGATGTGGTCGAGAAGGACGAGCGCGAGGAGACGGGCGTGCGGGCGGCGCTCAACTATGGACACACTTTCGCACACGCCTTCGAGACAGCGGCGGGTTACGGCGGTTGGCAACATGGCGAAGCGGTTGCGGCCGGCATGATTTGCGCCAGCCGGCTGGCGGAGCGACTGGGGCGCATTGACGCCGAGTTGACGCACAGACAAAGGACGTTGCTTGAGCGATTCGGGTTGCCGACCCAACCGGAAAGGTGGCCGACGGTGGATTTGTTGGCAACGATGCGCAGCGACAAGAAGGCAGTGGCGGGGAAGATGCGGTTTGTGCTGCCGAGTCGGTTGGGGGCGGTTGAATTAGTGGATGGGGTGCCGGAAGAAATCGTGGCGACGGTGCTGAACGAGAAGGCGTAAATCTCTCCAAATACCTCCAACCCTTCAGGTCACGCCTGGAGTATAATGTCGGTCGCAACACGCTTACAATCACGACGGAAGGGCACATAATGCGTCGCTTGCGTGGTGTTTGTCTTGTCGGGCTAATGATCCTTGGCGGTCCAATTGCGCCTTCGTCGGCCGGTACTCACCCCTACCTGGCGCTTCAAATCCAACCAATCGCACAGGAAAAGCCCTTGCCCGAGGGCGTCATTCGCGTGCTCCGCGAGCGCAGCAACAATGGTTCTCGACCCGCCTATCCAGTTTTTTCACCATCGGGTCAAATCTTGGCGGTCAGTCGAACTCCTGAAGTGGAGTTATGGGACGTGGCCAAAGGGTCACTCCTTTCAACATTAGGCAGTAAGGATCAACCGATTGGTTCATTTGCATTTTTGCCAGAGACTGACTTGTGCGTAACCATGCGAGGCGGTCTCTATCCAGTCGAGCCGCCGTGGCCGGCTGAGATTTGCAATGTGCGTACCGGAAAGTCGTTGTGGTTGTTCCAGCCCGCAAAAAGTGGCTCGGCTGCGCCTGACGGCAAGACTTTTGCGGTGGCAGATGGCGGATACACCGTGCGCATTTGGGATATGACAAGCAAGACAATAATTAAACGACTGACTGGCCATACTGGCTACACAATTGCCCCCACCTTTTCGCCGGACGGAAACCTGTTGGCCACGACGGCTTCCGATAGAACACTGCGCCTTTGGCATGCCGGCAAAGGCGTGCTGCTACACACCTTGGCATTCGAGGAAGACGGGCCCATACCGCTTCGATTTTCGCCGGATGGTTCGTACCTCATTTTCTACGAGTGGAGAAAATGCACACTCACTGTCGTCGAAATTGTCACTGGGCAGCGGCTGTCAACCATCAAGGTTGCTAAAGATCCAAAGATGGACACCTACTTGATGGGTGGTGCCACATTTGCCGATAACGGCACATTGCTACAGATTGCATTCCGCGTGGTGAAGAGGAGATTCGAGACTACCTTCCATTACCCCGTCCATGCTTTCAACATGATCTCTTGCAAAATGCAGGAAGCGGCTGTCGACTACGGCGGTGATTTACTTAGCGCGGAATTCT
The DNA here is from genome assembly GCA_035638015.1 of Gemmataceae bacterium. Classification (GTDB taxonomy): domain Bacteria; phylum Planctomycetota; class Planctomycetia; order Gemmatales; family Gemmataceae; genus DASRAT01. The sequence continues at coordinate 10,889 of DASRAT010000986.1, forward strand.
CCAAGGATGGCCGCACGCTTGCACTAGCCTTCTTTGACGGGGGACTCTTTTTGTGTAAGTCCCCACCGTTTCCAAAGCGAACTTCACTTTCCAACAAACTCACCCCAGCTGAAGTCAATGCCTTGTGGATGTCCCTTGCCGGACCCGATCCCAAAGCAGCCTACGACGCTCGCTGGCGCCTGATCGCCGCGCCAAAACAAACTTTGCAGAAGGTCCGCGGTCAATTAAAGCCAGCGCAATTTGACGCCGAAAAAGTCGCCGCTTGGATCGAGCGACTCGGCAGCGATTCCTTCAAGGTCCGCGAAGCCGCATTCCAACAACTCGAGAGCATGGGCGAAACCACCGAACTCGCCCTTCGCAAAGCACTTGAACAAAAGACGTCGTTGGAAATGAAACAACGCGTCGAGTTGTTATTGAACAGCTTTATGACCTCTGAAGGTTGATTTACGTTCCTTCCAATTCGACGATTCTTCCACGTCTTGACGCTGTATCCGGCAAAAGCGATCAACCTTAACTGTCTTCGAGCGGCTCCGGGATGGTTCGGCTTGCCGTCGTCCCCTGAGTTGTCTTCCTGCTGCGGGCCACGAAGCCCAGGCGGCGCCAAACAGCTTTACGGGGTCAGGCCCGCCCACCATTTCCTGATAAGCGGACGGCGACCATGTCTCAGATCGCGCCCCAGAAACCTCTCCGTGCCGTACGCCGTCTCCTCAAAACGACGGGA
>DASRAT010000987.1:0-7296 GCA_035638015.1 Gemmataceae bacterium
CTTCAAACGCTTAGTGCCTTCCGAGGAATGGGTCATACACTGTGGTGCCTGATCAGTTTTCGGATTGGACAGTCTACGCCTGGATGACACCCCGGGCGCGAGTCCGGCGTCACTTCGTTGGCGCTAAGTCCGCGCCTGAACCGCGGCGAGGCGGGGGCAGGGCTTTTCCCCTCACCCCCGGCCCCTCTCCCCGCCGCATGAATCGGGATCGAAGGATTCAGTTCCAGATGCGGCGGGGAGAGGGGTGACCAGGTGCGGTCCCGGTATCGGCGTTTTTTTTTCCCTCACACTCGGCCCCTCTCGCCGCTGCGGGGAGTGGGATCGAACGACGCAGTTCCAGTTGTGGCGGGGAGAGAGGTGACCAGCCGCCGCCGGCGGCTCACGGGTTGGACTTTGTGCCCGGACGATACAGAGGCAAATTGGCGGCGCCAATGTAGGGGAAGGCGATCGCTCGCTGCGTGTTGGAGATGGGGTCTATGCTCCCGTCGGTCACTCTCAGCCCGTTGTCGTCGCCGACATTGTCGCTGGGGATCGCACCATTGGTCAGGAGATTAAAATCAATATCCACCACGTCGTCGCGGAACTGGCGGCCGTTGCCCAGCACCTGGCCGCCGGCGAAGGGTCCGGTGCCGAAGATGCCTGGGGATCCCGCCCCTCCCACGAGTGTGCCGTAGCCGCCGGGGTTGCCGATCTGGAACATCACCAAATCCGGTAGTAAAGCGTCAGCCAGGAAGCCGGCATCGGCGGCACTGCGCTTGAAAAGGCCTTGTGGGTTCGTGAGGACGGAGATCATGTCATCGCGAAATCCGGCAGGATCATTCAGGCGGTCGTTGGCCGGGTCAGATGCGGCGAAGGCGCTGAGCCGGTCTCCGTGGCTAAGGTTGTTCCGCGGTTGCGGCGGGAGGAGAGCGTCTTCGATCAGCGGCCGGCCCATGCGGCTGAGCTGGGCGCCGTTCTTGTTGATGGTGGCCCAGACGCCCATGACTTTGTTGGGGTTGTTCGCCGGGAACGTGATTTTGTTGCTGGGGATCTCGAGAACGATGGCGAACGTGTTGCCGTTGGGTCCGTAGAAATTTTTCGCCTGTCCGACGGGCCGCGGGAACTGGCCCGCCGCCGTGATCTTGTTGTTGAACGCGCCGGCGTCGAAGAATCCCGGCTCGTCCTGGATGCCGGAGCGGAACAATCCGCCGGCCACGGTGGTCGCGATGTTCTGGCCGGTTTCGCCCTGGGCGAGGATGCCATTGGGCGGGAAGTTCGCGCTGGGCAGCGCCCTGAGCGTGACGCTCTGGACGCCGTTGGCGTCGGGGGCCCCGTAGGTGACCTGGAAGACGAGGTCGGCCTGGCCATCGCCAGTGACGTCGATGTGTATCTCGTAGGTCAGGTCGGGGTCCGCCGTGTCGGGGGTCAGGACACCTGGGAATGGCTGGAACGTCATGGCGAACACCGTGTTGGCTGCGTTCCCCGGCGATCTGAAGACGTACAGGTCGTTGATGGTAGTCACGCCGGCGAAGGTCGGCGGCTTGCCGGTGACCAGATCAGCGGGCGGGCCGCTGAAGTAGTCGCTTTCGAGGACGAGTCCGGCGTGCTCGGCAGAAGCTTCGATCGCGGTGCGGAAGGTGAACAAATCCAGCTTGGAGTTGACCCAGCCGGCGATCTCCGTCGGGTCGGCCGTGCGGTGAAGCAGGCGAAGGTAGAAACTATCCGCGGCGTAGGTGCGGTATTCCTGGCTGGTGAGGAAGTCGAAGGCCACCTGCTGCCGGGTCAGGGTGTTGCTTTGTAATGCGTCGACCCAGCCTGCCACCTCCAGGGTCGCGTCGCCGGTGCGGTTGAGCAGGAGCTGGTACAGCGCCTGCACGAAGTTGGCGTTGGCGTCGGCGCCGCCAATCAGGGTCTGAGCGCGATCGAAGAACTCGTGACCGCCCGGTTCGCCCAGGATTTGACTGAGCACCTGCTCCTCGGTTTGGCCCTGGTTCAGCAAGGTGACCCACGCCAGCTCCTCACCGTTCTGTGCCTGCCGGCCCAGGTATGTCTGATACCAGCCCTTCACCAGGTGATCTCGCGCCTCGGGGGAGCCCTCGATCCCGGCAGTTACCTCGGGGGTGAGCGTGGTGGCGCCCTCCGGCAGTTGATCCGCCCAGCCATCCAGCTCCACATCCGCGGCTCCGGCCCGGCCCAGGGCGTCCACGTACAGGGACTGCACCAGCCGCTCCTGGTCGCTGAGGCCGGCGAATCGGCCGATCGTATTGCCGCCATTGCCGACCTCGGTGAACCACAGATCCCTGCCGGCAGCGACGACGTCGGTCGGCAGGCTGCCGGAGGCGATCAGCCCCGTCCCCAGCTCCGCGATGACACCGTCCGTGGTGATGCTGCCGATCACGTTCCTGGCGGACTCAGCGAAGTAGAGCAGGCCAAACGGGCCGCTGGCGATGCCCTGCGGGTTGCTGCCTGTGGGCAGCGCAAAAGTGGTGATGTCGCCGGCGGTGGTGATGCGGCCGATCTTAGATGAGCCGGCCTCGGTGAACCACAGCGCCCCATCCGGGCCGACCGTGATGCCTTCCGGGTCGTTACCGGCCCCGGTTAGCAGGAACTCGGTGACCGTGCCGCCGGTGGTGATCCGGCCGATGGCGCCCTTGCCTGCGTTGTTCGACTCCGTGAACCACAGCGCCCCGTCAGGGCCGGCCACGATGCCCACGGGGGCAGCGCCGGTCGTGATGCCCGTGATGAACTCGGTGATCGTCGTCAGGGCCGGGTTGATGGTGCCGACGCGGCTCGCGGCCGTCTCGGTGAACCAGAGGTTGCCGTCCGGGCCGACCGTGATGCCGTGGACGCCGGCGCCGGCACCCGAGGGGACGACGGCGGACTGCGTCTCCGATGCCAGGATGGCTGCGTCACTTCCGGCCGACGGGTTGATTTTGCCGATGCGACCGGTATTGAACTCGGTGAAGTAGATGAAGCCATCGGCGGTATTGCTGACGAGGTCCAGCGGGCCCGTGGCGGCCCCCAGGCCCGCCAGTGAAAACTGGGTGACCAGGCCGGCGGGTGTGATGCGGCCGAGGGCGTTGGTGCCGAATTCGGTGAACCAAACATTGCCGTCGGCGGCCTGGACAATGCTGGCAGGGTTGGCGCCGGTCGAGATGCCGCCGGAGAACTCCGTGAGGCCCGCGGAAAACGCGGTAGTGCTGAGCGCCAGCCCCGCGCTGAACTCCGATGTGTTGCCGGTGGAGTCGGTGGCGGTCGCCGTGTCGACGCTGTCGGCGTCCACCGGGACGTTGAACGAGGCGGTGAAGCTGACGTTGCCGGTGCCGTTGGTGGTCACGTTGGTGAAGCCGAGGTACTGCTGCCCCTCCGCAGGGAGATGGAGCGGGTCGGGGTCGCTGGCGAAGAACTCGATGCGGTACTGCTTGTTGGGGTCGGCTTTGAGGTTGCCGGCGATGCCGGTGTTGCCGGCGCCGTCCTCGAAGAAGGATGTCACAACGGGGGCGTTCTGGAAGTTGTTGGGATCGTTAGCGGCGCCGTGGCCCTGGGAATCGTTGGGGGTCGGGCCGTCGTCCCTGGGGAAGGTGAAACCGTTGGTTAGGTCAATACCCAGGAGGGCAGTCGGGGCCGACGAGGCGCCCTCGAAATTGCGGCCGTTGAGATAAACTGTGTTGCCGAGAATGGAGTTGCCGACATTGGGTTGACCAGAGGCCGATACGGGGTTGCCGAAAACAGAGATGCCGGCGGTGCCGTTGTACTCAACCGTATTGCCAGCCCCGGCCGCCGTGCCGCCGATCTGGTTGAAGGACACGCCGGGCTCGTTGGCCTGCGCCGGGCCGAGCGGGGGGCCGAAGCCGTTGGAGCTGCGCAAAACGATGCCGTGCAGCAGGTTGCCGACGGGGGTGAGGCCGTCGGCGCCGACACCGGAGAAATTGCCCTGGATGACATTCTGCTGCCCGCCGTTGTCCACCTCGATGCCGGCGCCGTTGAAGCCGACCACGTTTCGGGCCCCCGCCACAGTGCCGCCGACCGTGTTAAGGTTGCCGCCGCTGATCTCGATGCCGAACAGGTTGTTGCCCTCCTTCGTGCCCGGGGCGGGGGCGATGTCGGTCCGCAGTCCCACGCCACTGACGCCGTCGGCTGCCACGCCCACGAAGTTGCCCTGGATGATATTGCCGGTCGCCGGCAGGATCAGCGTGCCCACAACGTGGATGCCCACCAGCGCGTTGCCGGAGGCGATGTTGCGGTCGCCCGGGTTGGGGGAGCCGACCTGGTTGTTGGAAGCGTTTTGGATGAGGATACCGTCGCCGCTGTTGGGGAAGGTGCCGTTGGGCTGCCGAGTGGCGCCAGTCGCGTCGACGCCGATAAAGTTGCCGAGGATGGAGTTGCCGTTGCTCTGGACGACGATGCCGTTGCCTTTGAAGTTGGTGACGTCCAGCCCGCGGATGGTGCTGCCGGCGCTGCCCGCCCCCAGGGTTAGGCCGTTGGCGCCGGCGCCGGCACTGGCGCCGTCAAGCTGGATCAGGATAACGGCGTTGTCGGCGTTGTTCAGAGTATTGGCCGATGCGCCCGTCTGCGAGTAGCCGTTGATGGTGAGCGGCTTGATAATCGTCGGCTCGGGCGTCCCGGTGACGGCGATCGTCTGCACGCCCCCGCCGGGGATGTTGAAGTTGATGACGTCCGGTGTCCCACCCGCCAGCGAGGCGTAGGTCCCCACCCGGTTGACGGTAATGTCATTGTTGATGTCCGACTGGTTGTTGATCGACGTAATGGCCTCGCGGAGGGTGGCAAAGGTATCCAGCGCGATGGTGTCGCCGTTGCTGGTCAATGTGATGACCGCCGGCGTCAGCCGATCCTCAAGGTGTTCCAGCTGCAACGGCTGCCGGCGCAGACGACGAGCCTTGCGCGGACTGAAAGTGGACCGCAAACGCGCTAACCAGGTTTTCATGGAGCACCAAAGGAGGGGCGTAGGATTGTCCGGTGTTTACTGCATGCCAGTTCGTTAGTTTAGAGCGGGCCAGTGAGCCAAAACAAGGGAAAATAGGAGATTTGGGGAATATATTCGGGCAGAAAGCAGCATTGGCATGCTGGCAGATGGACTTGGAGGGCGCCGCCAGTTTCATGTACTCCCTTCGGCCGCTAAAACATCTTTAAGGGCACACGGTCCACGGGAGGCGCTGGTGTCTACTTCCGCTTCCGTGGATTCGTCTTGTGGGTTGAAAAATGGGAGAGTTGGTGGGAGAGCCGATCGCCTGCGAACCGGCCGTTACCGCGCGGAAGATGCCATCAAAACGATGACAACCTGACTCGTTTTCACGTCACTTTCTCACGTGCCCAATCTCGGCCTTGCAACCAAGCGTGTGCGAAAGTCTTTTTGTACCAAGCAGTTACGCAACAAACCAAAACTCGCCCTCCGAATGGCATCTCCGTTGCAATTTAGCATTCTCATAAAACCAACCACTTTTCGTCCCCAACCCCAAAGGAGTTCGCACCATGATCTTTGTGCGCACATTCCATCATTACCGTCCCCAGGTGCTGGCCAGCTTGGCTCTGGCTCTGGCCCTGTTCATGGCGCCGGCCGCTGCTCAAGCCGCCGATTTATATATGGTTTCCGTCGGCGTCAATAACGCCAAAGGCCAAGTCCCGTTGACCGCTCCAGCCAAGGACGCCAAGGACATGGCCGCCTGGGCCCACACCCAGGAGCACAAGCTCTTTGACAAGGTCAATGTCGTCACCTTGACCAATAACAGCGCCACCATGAAAAACGTGTTGGCCAATCTGAACGTCATGAAAAGCAAAGCCAAGGCCGGCGATTACGTCATGTTTTATACGTCGTCCCACGGCGGCGATAACGGCATGGGTCAATACATCATGTGCATGTACGACGGCAACCTGGCCTGGAGCGACGTCCTGAGCACGCTCAAGGGATCCAAGGCGACCAATATCGCCATCCTCGACACCTGCGAATCCGGCATGGCCCTCTCCAGCCCCGGCCTCGTTGTCTTCGCTTCGTCCAAGGCCAACCAGAACAGCCTCGACGGCAAGAGCAACAGCCTTTACACCCAATACTTCCTGGATGGCTTGCATGGCAAGGCCGACGCCAACAAGAACGGCTACGTCTCGCTGTCCGAAGCGGCATCCTATGCCAGCAAGATGCTCATCAGCTTCGACAAGGGCTTGAAATTGGCCGATCAGCAGAATTCCCGCTGGTCGCACCCCTCGAACGTCGACCCCGACCTGGCCATCGCCAAGGTGTCGAATGGTCACTCCGGCAAGGTCTACAACGGCACCGAGAATCTCGGCGGCTACGGCAAGCTCACGTTCACGCTGGAGACCAGCGGCAAGGCGATCATGAACGACACCCACAGCACGGTCAACGGCACCTGGAAGCGCACCGGCAACCAGATCACGATCAGCTTCCCCAACGTCCACGCGACCTACGTCGGCCAACTGAACGGCAACGTGCTCGCCGGCACCGCCACCAACACCAAGGACAACAAGAAGTGGTCCTTCAGCGTCAATCAGACGAACTAAGACTGATTACCGCAAACCGCAAGCGGCCCCTTTGGCAACAAAGGGGCCGCTTGCCAGCGTGTAGATGGGCGCGCCAGGTTCAACCGAGTACAACAAACCCCGGTCGCAAGGCCGGGGTTTGTTGTTGCGCAAAAACTTACGCGGAATCTTCCCTTTGTTCGCGTAGGACAAACCCGCCAATTCATATCATATGAAAGGCGTATTACGTCATTGTCGCGAGTTCTTCGCGGCGCGTCCCAAGGAGCTAATTATGTTCGCTCGAATTGCTGCTTCGTTTTTAGCCCTCCTCGTGTTGCCGGCTGTTTCGTTCGGCCAAGGCGGCTGGAAGGGCATCCACAATGCCAGTGAAGCCGACTACCAGAAATGGATCAATTCGATGGGCAACATGCATCCGGTGCATGTCTCTGTATTCGGAACCGGCGCCTCGCTGCGGTTCGCGGCCATCGCCAACGACACGCCCAACGCCGGTTGGTATTCCCAACACGACATGACTGCCGAGGCTTATCAGAAGGTATTCAACCAGCACGGGGCCGACGGCTTTCGGCTGATTTCCGTCAGCGGCTACACGAAGAACAATACCATCAAGTACGCCGCCATTTGGGTGCAGGACGGTTATCAGGGCGGCTGGGAAGGCCATCATGGCCAAACCGCAAAAGAGTACCAGGCAACTTTCGATGCCTCCGTGAAAAAGGGGCTGCGCCCCATCCACATTCGCGGCTACCAATCGGGTAAGACGCATCTGATCGCGTCCATCTTTGCCAAGGACAAATACACGTCCTGGCAAGC
>DASRAT010000988.1:0-5878 GCA_035638015.1 Gemmataceae bacterium
CGAGCGAGATCAAGATCAACATCACGACGGACGAAGCCGAGAACAACCTGGAAACGCTGACGTTCAACGGCGAATGCGATAGCTACTATGTGTCGCCGTCCGGCAAGCGGGCCGTCATCAGCGTCCACGGCGAGCTGTTTACGATTGCCACCGAGAGCGGCGAAACCCGCCGCTTGACGCAAACACCCCATCGCGAAATGCAGCCGGTCTGGTCTACCGACGGCAAGTGGATCGCCTTCATCGGCGAAGAAAACGGCATGGAGCAGATTTTCGTTTGCAACGAACGCGGCGAGCAAATGAAACGCCTCTCCAAGGGTGATTCGCTGAAGGGCGCCATGCGTTGGTCTCCTGATGGCTCGGCCTTGCTTTACACGGACAGCGACAACAAGTTGTACATGGTCAAGATGGCCGATACCAATACGACCATCCAGCTCGTGAACGCCGAAGTTTCTGGAGCCATGCCCGTTGTCAATCCGCAATGGTCGCCCGACGGCAAGTGGATCAGCTTCACTCGTGCCGACCGCCACACGCAATTGCCGCACATTTTCGTCATGCCCGCCGACGGCGGCGAAGCCAAGCGCATCACCGGCGCGGATAGCTACAGCGACACCGCCGCCATGTGGACTGGCGACGGCAAGTACATCGTCTTCCTGGGCGGCTCCGATGTCGGCAACGCCATCAGCTCCATCGGACCGAACAAGTCCAAGGCCCAGCTTTATGTGCTGCCCTTGATGCCCGAAGACAAAGACAGCGACAAGGGCATCCACAGCGAAGAAGACGCTATGAAGCAAACCAAGGGCGGCGGCCAAAAGCCAGCCGGCAGCGTCGAAGTCAAAATCGACTTCAAGAAGATCGATCGCCGTGCTCGTCAGTTGACGCAGGTCGCCGACAACATCGGCGGCATCGCGGTTACGCCGGACGGCAAGACCGTCGTCTTCACCACCAGCGGCACCGAAGGCGGCCGCACTGTCAATTCGCTGTGGTCGATCAATGTCGCCGGCGGCAATGCCACGCGCGTGCTGCAAGGCGGCGTCGCGGACGCGGATGCAAATCCCAAGGGCGGCGGTTTCGGCGGCGGCGGTTATAGCTCGCTGCAATTCGCCAAGGAAGGACGCTCACTGTTCTTCAAGCAAGGCAAGGGGCTTTACGTCACGACCATCGGCGGCGGCGCGGCACCTGCGCCAGCCGCTGACGCCGCACCGGCCAAGGGCATGGGTGGCAAAGGCGGCAAGGGTGGCGGCGCGGCCCCGGTCGAGATCAACACCGCGGCCACCGGCAGCGCTCGCAAGATCAACTTCACGGTCAAAGTCGAAGTCGATCGCCGCGCTGAAAACCTGCAGGTTTTCCTGGAAGCCTGGCGCACCATGCGGCACCGCTTTTACGACGCCAAGATGCACAGCGCCGACTGGGACGCTGTCCGCAAAATGTACGAGCCTCTGCTGCAACACGTCGGTGACACCGAAGAATTGCACAACGTCATCAGCATGATGCTTGGCGAACTCAACGCGTCGCACACCGGCATCTCCGGCGGCGGCCGCGCTGAAGGCAAGGGCGCGAACAACACGACGCGCCATCCCGGATTCGAGATGACCCCCGACAAGAGTGGCTTCTACAAAGTGACCCACATCTACAAAAACGGCCCGTCCGACAAGGACGCCATCAAGATGGAAGTCGGCGATTACATCGTCGGCTTCAACGAACAGCCGCTCAAGGCCGGCGACAACTACTGGAAGTTGTTCACCCACGCCCCGACCGGCAAGTTCGAGTTCATGGTCAATTCCAAGCCGTCCGCCGACGGCGCCTGGAAGTTCAAGATCAACCCGATTGCCATCGGTCAGCTCGGCAACCTGCAATACGAGAAATGGGTGGACGAACGCAAGGCCATGGTCGAACGCCTCACCAAGGGCGAAATCGGCTACCTGCACATCCGGCAGATGAGCGAGCCGAACTTCCGCCAATTCGAGCGCGACATGGCGATGCTCGCCGGCAAGAAAGCGATCATCATCGACCAGCGCTTCAATCCAGGCGGCAACATCGATCAGGAACTGCTCGCCTACCTGCAACAAAAGCAGTACCAGAAAACGATGAACCGCAACTCCGTCGAAATCCCACGGCCCTTGCGCGGTTACTTCGGCCCGCTGGTAGTGATGCAAAACGAACGCTCCACCTCCGATGCCGAGGTCTTCCCCGACGGCTTCAAGACCCTCAAGCTCGGCAAGGTGGTCGGCATGACGACCTACGGCGCCGTGATTGGAACCGGCTCGCACGGTTTGCTGGATGGGTCCACCCTACGCACGCCCGGTTCCGGCCTGTGGAATGTCAACGGCACCAACCTGGAAAACAACGGCATTGTGCCCGACGTTTATGTCGATAACACGCCGGAAGATTTCCTCCGCGGCCGCGACGCGCAGCTTGAGAAGGCGATTGAAGTTTTGCGGGAGGAGTTAGCGAGAAAGAAGTAACAGGACGGATTCTGATTTTGCTTTGATACGAACGCGGGCCGAAGGATTCGGTCCGCGTTTTCTCGCGTTTTGGCGACTTGACATATGCTATGGATTGACTTACCATCAGATTGAGATATGTCCAATGGACGCAGCCGCATTGGCAATGGTCATGGAGGCTCTCACTTGCGGAGTCACGGGATGCGTGGAGTGGGAGCCGAAAGAAGCATACAGGCTGCGCAGCGACAAATTTCTCAAAGGGCTTACTCCCGAAAGCATTCAGCAGGACCTGATAAGCTACGTGACAAATGAAGGCGGCGAAGTGGTTCAGATCGAGGAAAAAAGGCCGCAATATAGCTACAGAGTCTATTGGTACAAGGTGATCGTGCCTTACCCTGATCTTTTTCGCCTTGGTCTCTTTGTCGAATTGGAGTTGTTCGAAGCCGATCCCGATTGCCCTGTTGTCCATCTTTTAAATGCCCATGAACAAACCAGCTAACCGAGTGCGGCCCTATCCCTGGAAATGCCGAAACTGCGGCAAAATCGCAGTCCACCCGGCCGTCGTCACTTATGAGGTGGACATCGAGTACGAAGGCAAGGCTTATCATGTGGTGACCGAAAAGCTCCCTGCTCCCCAATGCCGGGAATGCCACAGCATTTATCCCGACGCACAGGCTAATCGCCTAATCACTGCCGAGTTCCGCCGCCAAGCGAGAATCCTCTCGCCCGGACAAATCCGCCAGGATCGGGAATCACTTGGGCTCACTCAGAAACAGCTCGCCAATGCGCTGGGCTGCGCCGAGGCGACCATTTCGCGCTGGGAAACCGGCAGCCAGATTCAACAACGGTCTTCGGACAACTTTCTCCGGGTGTTTTTTGGTATTCCCGCCGCGCGGGAAGCGTTGACCGACGATGCTCGGTTGCAACGCTTGGGCTTTGTGGCGACGAGTGCGCAATTAGCTGGTCGAAACCTGCAGGAAAGCTGAAGGCGCAGCGGCCAAAGATAGCCGCTTGCCCCTTAACTTTGCGCTCCCATTATTCAGTAATTTGAGCCAAATTAACCTTCACCTTTTGCCCCGCATAAACCTCAACCTTTGTCGTCCGCGTCACGGGCGAGCCATATTCCAACCAGCTCGCGCTGATCTCATAATAAAAAACCTGCCCCGGGTTTAGCGGCGGTGTCGCGAAGTGCCGCACGCCGCCCGTTTGCGTTGTCTTTTTGCCGTCAAACCACAGCTCGGCGTCCTTGGGAAGCGTCACTTCAATCTTCGCCGCATTGTCGGCCCGCGGCTCGCCTGAGGGCGGCGGGTTGTTCAGCATGTTGAGGACAAACATCCGCTGATAACCCGCGATGGGATCAGCAAAGTAACCGGGTGAGGAATACCAGTAACTGTAGTTGTACCAATACGATTGGGCATAATAGGGGTAAGCGTAACCGCCGTAGCCATAGGAGGGCCAAAACCAAAACGGCGTGCCGGTATTGAAAACAACCCGCGAATTGTGGCCCGGATGGGTTCGTGTTTGGGCATCGCTGCGATCGGCCAGGACCAGCACAAGGGCCGCGGCGAGAATGGCCGCCCTCAGGGGGATCAACAATAGGTTTTGCATGCTTGCACCTCTCCAACGCAAATAAACACAACGAAAAGCCGCTGGTCGGTCATTACCCAGCGTAACAGTTCAACCGCGCCTCGCAAGGCAAAACCGGGGATATACATAACAAGACCGACATTCCCCCGCAGTGGGAGAATGCCGGCCTTGGTTGTGATCGACAGGCATATTCACTTGTTTGCCTGCGTGAAATTGACCACCGATTGTTGGTTGGGGGTCACATTGATATTGCGCACCTGAGTCACAGGCGCACCCGAGCTATCGGTCCAGCTCGCGCGAATCTCGTAGCTGTTGGTTGATCCGCTCAACGGCGGCGTGGCGAAATACCGTACCGCCCCGGTTTGCTGCGTCTTGACGCCGTTGAACCACAACTCCGCATTCGGTGGACAAACCACTTGAATCGACGCGGTATTGTTCATTTGGGCTTGGTCAACGTAGTCGTTGGGTGGATAGAAAGACTGGTAGTTAGTTGTTGGAGCGAGGTAGTCGTAGCCCGGCTGGTAATAGTACCCCGGCGTTACATAGTATGGGCTGTACGTCGAGCCATAGGGGTAATAGGGCTGGTAATACGGTGATCCGTAAAACCCACGCCCGCCATAATAGCCCCCGTAATATGGCTGTCCGACGCTGACGCCCACACGAGTGCCCCCGTGATTGCCGTAGGCAAACCGGAATTGGGCATCACTGGTTGGCGCGGTGGCTAACAAGCCTATCACCGCCAACACCGTCATTTTTGTGAACACAGTTGCGATACGAAACATAATTTGCCTCCGTCTATCAGTGTCCCGAAAAGAGCGCAGAACACCTGTTCTGTGCCGCATCAGCACCACGTCGGCCCCTCCACCTCCGTTGGCAAGGCGGTCGTTTGATGTTGGTGCTTGACGCTCACTGATAGGAATTGATGCAAATGGAGGGCCAAAAGCCCGAAAAAAACGCCATTTGAGGCGAAACGCCCGAGCAGGTGCGCAATCCTGCCGCAAGGCGCTGCGGCATCGCGCGATGAAAGAATTGCTATTTCGTGACAGCGTGGAATGCAGACGAATCAGGTCCTCTCACCAAAGTCCCAGATCAAATGCCGAGGCAATCGTTCGCCAGGCCCACCAGGCGGCTGTGCGATTTTCGCAGTGGATCTTGACCTGGCCTAGCGTTCCCGGGCTGACCGCGCGTTCCGGCGGCGTGTCGAAATCGATGCCGACCAGGAACACCTGACCCTGCGGCTCGGGATTGTTGGGATCGGAAGCCGGCTTCATCGCCAGGGGGCCGCCGCCTTTGGTCGTTAATTGCAAGGGCACGTTCTTATCTGCCTGGGTCGGCAAAGGGCCAATTTTTCCCTTCCAGACCTGGCCGGCGAAACCGTTGACGCGGATGGTCACTTCCAGGTCCTTGCCTTGCTTTTGTTTGGCGTCGAGATCGTGGCGGATCAAAGCCAGATCGTCGGGCGCGATAGGCACCAGGATGCGCAGTTTGTTGGGATTGCCGATCTGGCAAAACGGCTTTTCCAGGTCGGGCCTTTCCCAGGGGTGATAAAGCTCGTCCTTTTTCGGCAAGCCGATCACGACGCCGCTGCGAGGCGCCCTCAGGACAAACCATTTGTTTTGGTCCAGATAAGCGGTCAAATCCGCCTTGGTTTTTCCCAGATTGGCACTCGTTTCATTGATCAACGGCAGCAGCGCATCTTTGTCCGCCTGCAACTGAACCTTCGCATATTCGGAAGTGTATTGCTCGAGCAGGTCGGACTCCTGTTTCAATTTTGCCTTCAACTTGATCTCTTCCTTGTTATGCGCGACACTTTTGAAGATCGCCAATTCAGCGCCTTTGGAGACCGTTTG
>DASRAT010000989.1:0-4762 GCA_035638015.1 Gemmataceae bacterium
CACCAACGTGTTGTCGTAATTGCCCAGCGCATCCAGCACCGTGCCGCGGCCATGCTGGCCGAGCACGCCGGTGCCATGTGCATCATCCACATACAATACTGCCCGGTTTTTCAGGCAAACTTCATTGAGCGCGGCCAACGGCGGCAAGGCTCCCGTCATGCTGTAAACGCCGTCAATGGCCACGACGCCGACGCGATAATCACCGGCATTGCTCAGCACGCGCTGCAAGTCCGTGGGATCGCAATGGCTAAACGACTCCAGCGGCGTCCCGTTGGCCTTGGCGATCTTGGATCCTTCGTGCATCGAGTTGTGGGCATGCTCATCCACCACCAAAAGATCGCGGCGAGCCACCAGGCCTGGAAGCGCGCCCATGTTGGCCAGCGTGACCGATGGATAGATCAACGCTGCCTCCGTCCCGAGCCAGGCGGCAATTTTGTCTTCGGCTTCGTCGTTGCTTTTGACGCAAGAAAAGGCGCGGGAAGCGCCGTTGTGGGTGCCCCAGCGTTTGACGCCTTCGATGACGGCATCCTGAACACGCGGATCCTGGTCCAGACCGAGAAAACTATCGGAGCCAAAATTAACGACCCGATGGCCGCCGACTGTCATGCCGCGCTGAGCATCGACCTCATCGACCACCAAATCCTTGAGATGGCAGTCCGGAAAACGCTCCGCGAAATGCTCGACGAAGCGAACGAGTCCGTGCTGCCGCATCGCTTGACTCAACAGTTGCATCGGCAAATCGGTCATGCCTTGTGGCTCTCTTGTTCCATTGTGCAACGCCGCTCTGGCTTGCGGTCGAATCGGCGCTGATATCCCGTGGTGGCCAAATCAAAACAAAAAGCCGTTACAAGGTAAAGACCAATCGCCCGGGGCTGGGCAGCCGCGGTTGACAGCCACTTCCAATTAAGCTACCTATGTTGTTTCAACCCGTGCCGCGCGGCGAGCTGGCGGAAGGACTCGCAAGCCCAACGCGCGACGCCCTGGCGAAACCGACGCGAAAGGATTTCAGTCGCGTGAAGCCAATGCACTCCAGTTCGTTGGATAGCCGTGGACAAACGGCACGCTGCCGCGTTGCCGGTTGGACCGCCTACCGCGTTGCCAGCGCTGACTTGCCCAGCTTGCGGCAACAGCCGCTCGTTCTCCAGGGTACGCCCCTTGCGCCGTCCTTTCTTAAGCATGCCGATGAGCAAACAATCGCCGGGTTGACGGCCGTGGCCAAGGTCCTTCGCGAACATGGCCTGGAAGACACCGATTTTAGCCAATGGGGCGTGATCGCCTCACCGCGATTTTTGGGCCGAGCCGCTTTGGCCGTGGCGTTGTCTCGATTCGCCGCCGAAGGCGCCTGGGGCATTTCGCCGCATTTGATTCCGCATCGATCACTGCACGCTTTGTCCGGCACGGTCAGCCAGGCCCTGAAGATTCATGGGCCGAATTATGGTGTCGGTGGCGGCATCGACGGCGCTGCCGAAGCGCTGTTGGCGGCCAGCGCCTTGCTCGCCAATGACGAACTACCGGGCCTTTGGGTGGTGCTGACCGGTTACGACCCGGAGCTTGTGCCTGGCGATCCTTTGGACAACGCAGCGCAGCCATCGGCGGCGAACTGCATGGCGGTTGCCTTGGCCCTGATACCGCCAGGCAAGGGCCACGCTGGCCCGGTGTTGTCGGTGGGCGCCGGCGAGGGCGGCTGCGACCTTGCCGATTTGACGTTGGAACAGTTTGCCGACACCCTTGCGAATGGCGAGCCTTTGGCGCGATGGAATCTGCCCTGTGGCGGCTGGGCCGCATGGGACGACACGGAAACAGCTGTGGAGATCTGCTTGTGAGCGCGCGTTGTCCAGTCTGGATCACTGGTGTCGGTGCAGGCACACCGTTGGGGCACACCTATCGCGCCATTGCCGATGGTTTGCTTGCCGGCCGTTCAGGCATTCGTGCGGTGACCGGCTTCGACACCTCACAGCACCCCTGCCGAATCGGCGGCCAGATCGACAAGGTTCCCTGTCCCCCCGGCTTTGACGAAGCCGCCTTCGCCAAGCTACTGCGTTTGGAACAACTGAGCCTTTGGTGCTGTGACGCTGCCTTACGCGACGCCGGCTGGTGGGAGCACCGCGGCGAATTGCGACTCGGCGTTGTCCTCGGTATCGGCGCCGAGTGGCTGGTGCAATGGGAAGCCGATGGCCTCGCCGGCGGCAATGGCGTCTTCCATCCCGAGCGCGACGGCCAATCGGTGATCCGCAAAACCTGCGAGGCTTTGCAGCTGTCCTGTCCCGCAGTGAGCGTCTCGGCCGCTTGCGCCAGTGGCAACTATGCGCTGGCCCAGGCCCGCCGCTGGCTGGAGTTAGGCTGGGTCGATGTCTGCCTGGCCGGCGCCTGTGACATCGCGGTGTCACCGCTGTCGCTCGCCGGTTTCGGCAATCTGCGAGCCTTGTCGCGCCGCAACGATCAACCCGAACTGGCATCGCGGCCCTTCGACAAGGATCGCGACGGTTTCGTGATGGGCGAAGGCGGAGCTGTCTTCGTACTGGAGCGCGCTGAAACCGCCCGCAAACGCTCCGCCCACGCTTACGCCGAAGTCGCTGGCCTTGGCGCTTCCAGCGACGCTCATAACATGGTCATTCCCAGCCCCGATCCCGAGCCAGCCACCGCCGCGATGCGACAAGCTCTGGCCGATGCCCGGGTCAACCCTGGCGAAGTCGACTATCTCAACGCCCACGCCACCAGCACCCCGGTTGGCGACGTCGCCGAGTCCCGCGTTCTGGAGACGGTCTTCGGCGAATCATTGCCGCGCGTCCCGGTCAGCTCCACCAAAAGCATGACCGGCCACCTGCTGACCGCTGCTGCCGCCGTCGAAGCGCTGGCCTGCGTGATCGCCATGGAGCGCCGGGCGTTGCCTCCGACAATCAACTTAACCCAGCCCGATCCGGAATGTGCGCTACGCCACGTGCCCAATCAGGCGGAAGACCACGCCGTTCGCGTGGCGGTCTCCAACTCGTTTGGGTTTGGCGGTAGTAACACTTGTCTTGTGTTGAAAGCAGCGTAGTTGCCCAACCTCCCGCCCTTCACCCCCCTGCCCCCACCGGCAAGTCCCTCGCCAACACCGAATGATCGTTAATGTCCAGCGCCGGCCCCTGCCGATGCAATGGCAGGAGATGCCGTTATGCGCCGCCAGTTTTTCGCCGTCCTTGCCCCATTTATCCTGGTTGGCTGCCTTACGCCGTTCACCAGCCGCCTGGACCAAGCCAACGCCAATGCCGCGGCCATCAACCAACAACTTATCATCGCCACCGCCAAGCTCGACGAAGCGACCGCCGTCCTCAAACGCTCCGAGGCCAAGCTCGACGAGGCCAACGTAACTTTTTACCGGCTCGAAAAGCGGCTCGATGAAATGGACAAGAAGTTCACCAACATTGAGAAGGGCTTCAACAAAATGTTCGGCATCAAGGGTGACGGCAAACTCGAATGCTTGTTGGACAATCCCGAACTGGGCCTTTGCAATTGCGTCGTAGGACAGGATTCCGATCCTGTCCATGCTATTGGACAGGATCGGAATCCTGTCCTACGCCAACCATAGCCGGCCAGCGGGGATAAACCCCGCCGCTCGTCCAGCTCACTTCTTTTCCACCGCCGGGCCCTTCACATGCCGGTTCAAATAGCGTATCGCTGCCGGCAGCGCCTCATTCAATGCCAGCGCCATGTCCGGCTGTCCTTGCTTGTTCAAAAAAGCATGCCCGGTGTCGCCGTAAAAATGGGCCTCGCCCCGGTTGCCCGTTTCACGCAGCAGCAAGAATAAATCCCGTTGAAACCACTCCGGCACCAGATCGTCATCCTCCGCCCCGATGATGAACGTCGGCGGCAGTTTCAACTTCTCCTTGCGCACCTTGTCATGCTGCACCGGCGGCAAGCCACCGAACGCATTGACCACAGCTGCGATCTTTAACTCCGGATGATCCACTACCAGCGATGTGCCGACAAAACCGCCCATCGACAAACCGACGATACCCACACGATCCTTGTCTACATTTTTCTGTTCCCGCAAGAACTGCACGCCGTCCTTGACCGCGGCCATCCAGGCCCGATACGGTTTCTCCAGGTTCGCATCAAATGGCTTGTGTTTCAAATGCGCCACCTGGTCCACGAAGCTCTTGCGCAGCGCCGTCGCATCCTTGGGATCCAGCGGCGTGCAGTTGAAATAGTGGGCCAGCTGCACCACGTAACCGCTGTCGGCAATCTTGCCGGCCACGTTCTTGTACATCAACTCCGTCTTCGGCAATTCGTCCAGGCAATCGATGCCGTAGAGCACAATGATGCCGGGGAATGGCCCGTCGCCTTCCTTGGGCGTGAACTGCCAAACCTTGATCTTCTTGCCGCCGGACTCAAAGCTCGCTTCGCTCTCCTTGGCTTTGTAGAGCTTGAGCCCCGCCTGGCTGGCAGTGGGAAACAAAAACGAAACGGCGGTTAGCAATGCCGCCAGGCACAGATACCAGGGATACTTGCTGGGTTGCAACATTTCAGCTCCTGAAAATAGGGATGGTTCAGAGGTAGACATTAGCCCAAAACCGATCAAGGTTTGTAGTGACCCGATTTATCGGGTCACTCGCGGCCCGATAAATCGGGCCACTACAAACACATGGCCGACGAACACGACCGGCCAACCCAACATTGTCAGCCATCCGGAAATTGGAAAATCGGTGTTAGTCGCCATTGCCGCTTGGCGTTTCCAAACGCACAACAAGCATTATCAACTGTCCCCCCTCGCCCCGCGTCG
>DASRAT010000990.1:0-3016 GCA_035638015.1 Gemmataceae bacterium
GCAGGCGCAGTGTGCCGCCAGGCCCGTCGGCCAGGGCGATGGCGCCGCGCTGAGCGTCGAGCGTGCCGACGGCGTCGTTCAAGATGGCGTGCAGCAGATCCTCTTCGCTTTCCAGGTGGCCGAGGTGATGGCCGGCACGCAGCAATGCTTCCAGCTGTTGGCCAGGGCGCAGCCCGCTGTTGTCATTGAACACCAGGCTCTTGATGGCGTCTTCCAGGCTGGAACTGGCGAAGACCTCGACCTGCATATTGTTGGGGGCTTCAGGAACGTCTTCTTCGTCGCGGCTATCTTGGAGCGCTTCGACTACCAACGTCAAATTGCCGCAACGGATGATGTCGTGCTGTTTGAGAGGATGCTCGGCGGCGCTGAGGCGCTCGCCGTTGAGATAGGTGCCATTGGTACTGCCGAGATCGCGCAAACGCCAGCCGCCAAGCGTGTGTTTGATCTCCGCGTGCCGCCGGCTGACGGAGCTGTCGTCCAGGCAGATTTCCAGGGAGCCGAGCCGACCTGCACGCAGGATCGTGTCTCCTTCCCAGATCTGCCCTTCGACCTCTCCGTTAATACCGCGCAATCGAATGTGCCGCTTCACGCCCCGTCTCCCCTGTGGGACCGCTGCTGGCTGGGTTAGGCTTTGTCGATAAGCTGGACGATGCACTACAACTATAGCTCACGTCCAGGGGGGCGTGCCGACCGAATTTCCCGCAAGGCCGGCAATCACGCTAATAGCTGTCCGCCGTGGTCGCCGGCCACTAATATCATGCTCACCGCCGCCATTGCACCAAGGAGACCGCATGAACCTCTTCGACAAGTTTCAACTCGGGCTGCCGCTGCCTGAATTCCTGGCTAAATATGGCGCCGACGTGCATAAGCAGCGTTGGCGGGGCGTCAATGAGCAAGTGGTCCTCACCGCCGGCCAGCGGCAACTTTTGGCGTCTTTTACAAGAAAAATGAACGTTTTGTGCCTGGCCGGCGCCTGGTGCGGCGACTGCATCAATCAGTGCCCGATTTACGAGCATTTCGCTGCGGCCGCGCCCGTTGTGTCGGTCCGCTATCTCGATCGCGACGAGCATGCCGATGTGCAAAAAGCCTTGCAGGTAAACGGCGGCAACAGGGTTCCGGTGGTCCTATTCTTCAGTGAAGACGGTCACGAAGTCGCTCGTTATGGTGAACGAACGTTGAGCAAATACCGTCAAATGATGCGCGATCAAACGGGTCCGAGCTGCCCCACGGGGATCACCATGCCTGGCGATCCGTTATTGGTGCAGGTGACACAGGATTGGTTGAACGAATTCGAGCGCGTGCAGTGGCTATTGAGATTATCGCCTCGTTTGCGGCAACTTCATGGCGATTGACCAGCTTGCGGTTTCGCGCTCAACCTCAGGAGAATCAGATGCCCTCTCCCCAACCCCTCGGTCCGAGCACTCCACTCGTACCGCCGCTTTACCAATCCTCTGTCTACACCCTGCCCGATCTCGACGCTCTCGACC
This sequence comes from Gemmataceae bacterium, assembly GCA_035638015.1. Classification (GTDB taxonomy): domain Bacteria; phylum Planctomycetota; class Planctomycetia; order Gemmatales; family Gemmataceae; genus DASRAT01. The sequence continues at coordinate 1,488 of DASRAT010000990.1, forward strand.
GCATCATGAATGCCGAGGAACCGGGCTTCATATACGCCCGTGACGCCCATCCAAACGGTAAGCACCTCGCTGCTCAACTCGCCGCTATGGAAGGCGCAGACTGGGCATTGCTCGGCGGCTCCGGCATGGCATCGATCAGCACCATCATTCTGGCTTTGGTCCAGCAAGGCCAGCGCATCATCGCCGGCAATCGACTTTATGGCCGCACTGTGCAATTGCTCGATCAAGAGCTAAGCCGCTTCGGTGTGGAATCTGTTTTTGTGGACTGCAACGATCTGGACGCAGTTCGCGCCGCGCTGCAAACGCCCACGCGAATCCTTTTCGTCGAGACCATGTCCAATCCGATGCTGCGCATGGTGGACATTCCCGCCCTGGCGGACTTGGCGCATCAGCACGGCTGCCAGTTGATCGTAGACAACACCTTTGCCACGCCGGTGTTGACGCGGCCACTCGATCTGGGCGCCGACATCGTCATGGAAAGCCTCACCAAAATCATCGGCGGCCACAGCGACGTCACCCTCGGTGTGATCGCCGGCCGCGGTGACTTGCTGCCGCAGGTGACCGCCACATGCAGCATTTGGGGTTTCTCCGCCAATCCATTCGATTGTTGGCTCGCCGAACGCGGCTTGGCGACCTTGTCCTTGCGGATGCGGGCCGCCTGTGCCAACGCCGCCGCCCTGGCCGATTGGCTCGCCCAACAACCGGGCGTTGCCCAATCCATTTACCCGGGCCGCCCCGATCACGCCGACCATGCTCTGGCCAAGCGTTTGCTCAAGGGCGGTTACGGCCACATGCTTTGTTTCGAGTTAGCCGGCGGCCGCGACGCGGTCAATCGTTTCATGCGCCAACCTACAGGAATTCCGTTCAGTCCCTCGCTCGGCCACATCACCACGACGCTCAGCCATCCCTGGACGACATCGCATCGTTACACCAGCCCTGCTCAAAAGAAGCGCCAGGGAATCACAGAAGGCTTGGTGCGGTTGTCAGTGGGGGTGGAAGATTTCAACCAAATCAAGGCGGGGATAGGGAAGGGGCTTGCGTAAAAGGGTGCAAGTCTACTTGCGCGCTGCCTCCCATAACACCGCCGCGATTTCCTTTCCCGCCGCCAATAACTGGTCCACCACCTTGCGAATCTTGCGTGCGTCCACCTCCGCTCGCAAGCAACGCAGCATCGCCACTGCGCGGGCCTCGTCGAGCTTATCCACCAGTGTAGGCAATAGCCATTGCTCCACGCCAAAAACTCGGCCGTCCGCCGCGCACAATGGCACCACCGCGGACACGAGCTCACCCAGTTGCTCTTGGGCCGCTGCGACCGCCGCCGCGATTTGTTGTTCCTTGAGACGCACTTTTTCTGACCCGGCGGCGGGCGGCCATTGATACGGCGGCTGCCATTCCATTGCCGGGGCCAGCAAGTCAATATGCGTCAAAACGGCAATGACACGTGGCATCTTCAAATCGGGCCTGGAATCGAACCACTTCCGCAGCTTTTGCATCATCACCAAGTCGGGCTGGCGTGCCGCGGTGCGGGC
>DASRAT010000991.1:0-6244 GCA_035638015.1 Gemmataceae bacterium
CAAAAAGAACAATGGCAACACCAGCCACCAATAAAACCGCATATTTCACCTCCGGCGGGCAATCGGCGAGCGATGCAGGACATCGCGGGCGGGAGTTCGGCGTGACGGCTTGAGCGTAACATGGCTGGCCGTGCCAGGCAAGGGAATCAGACTTGGCGAGCGTCTCACTCTCCCTTGGGCTTCGGCAATCCGGTGGCCGCGTTCACTACTTGATCAAGGTGCTGCACATTTTCGACCAGCAATAGCGAAACCGTTTCCCAGGAATCCGGGAATTGATCCGATCCCGACGATGTGTAGTAGTTGAAAAAATCCTTGCCGACATGGACCATTTCCGGATGGCGGATGTCGTAGAACTTGCCGCTGTTCATGGTGACGCGAAATGGTCGGAAGGGTTGGGCCCGGACGTAGCCTTGCAGCGTGGTGGGATTCATGTTCATTGGCCTCTGGCAATTGGATTACCTGTTTCAAGGCAGTTCCATTTTACATCACCACACAAATCTTGGCTGCCCTGTTTTGGGTTAGCCAAGGCAATTGTTCGCTCAACTTCCCGTAGAGATTTCCTTGGACACACGCCGCTGCCCGCCTTATCGTTGAAGCCAAATTAGAGTTTCCTTAAATCCGGATTCCCCCTCTCCCCCAACCTCGGAGTGTGTCATCGTGAGTACAAAGCGACTGCATCCCTTTTTCCTGGCGGCTCTGCTGCTCGCCGGCCTGGGCATCACCTTTGCCGGGCAGCTTGGCGCCGACGAGCAGAAGGACCAGGGCGGCCTGGATCTCACCAAGCTGCTCAATCCGCCTTACAACGAAATGGAGATTGTCACCAAGCGCTACGGCGCCGATCATGGCAATCTGACCAAGTTTTACAACGTCAACTCCTCGCCGACGCGGCATGTGCGGCTCAAACGCTTCTACACCGATTGGCAAACCGCTCTCAATAAGGTGGACGCCGACAAGCTCAGCAATGCGGCCAAAGCCGATTGGCAGACGTTGAAAAAACGCGTGGCTCGTGATCTGGCGGCGGTTGAATCCGAGACCAAAGCGGATGCCGAGGTCGAGGCGTTGATGCCGTTTGCCACGGTAATCACGGCCCTTCTGGAGTCGCATCAGAGAGTGGACAAGATGGACGGCATGAAAGCCGCGGCGGGGCTTAACACGGTCAAGCTGCAAATTGCCCAGATGAAGAAAAACGTCGCGGCCGGCAAGGGCAATGACAAGGGCCTCAAGGTCACGCAGGCGATGGCTGATCGCGCTGCCGCCACGACCACGAATTTGAAAACCGGTCTTAACACCTGGTATGGTTTTTACAACGGCTATGATCCCGGCTTCATGTTTTGGTGCGTCGATCTTTACAAGGACGTGGACAAGGCCCTCGGCGATTACGCGACCCTGGTGAAGAAAACCGGCGGCAACACGATTGCTCCGTGCACGATCACGCTGCCCGAGTGGGCCAAGCCCGGTGATGCCAAAAATCCGCGGCCGGCGGCGTTTCCCGTGACGCCAACCGATGTGCCCGACCTGGCGGAGTTGCTCGCCCGCAAGCCGAGCGAGATGCGTGATGTGTTCGCCAAGTTTCAGACTGATCGTGGCGGCGGTGGCGGCAAAGGCATGGGCGGCGCTGGCGGCGGCAAGAAGGGCGGCGGCAAAGGGGCAGGCGGCAACACCAAGGCCTTCCGCGACATGTGGATGGCGGCCCTGGCCAAGATCGATTTCGACAAGCTGAGCCAGGAAGGCAAGGTCGATTATCTCGTCATCAAGCACAGCTTTGATCGCGATGCCAAACGCGCGGAGATTCAGAAGAAGTCGGATGAGGCAATGGCCAAGCTGGTGCCTTTCGAGCCGCTCGTTGACAAGCTGGAAGTCGCGATGCTCAAGAAGGACAAGATCGATCCGGCCAGCGCGGGTCCTGTCTTGAAGGAGTTGGTGGAGGCCGTCGACAAAGCTCACGCCGCCACGGATTTGGCCTGGAAAAACAAGGACACGGCTCATCCCGTGTTCGCCAGCCGCATCAGTGTCACCGCGGCCCAGGACATGATCAAGGAACTGCGTGCGTCCGTCACAAAATGGGTTGCGCTTGGCAGTGCCGATGCTCAATTCGCCAAGGACGCACTCGAACCCTCCAAGGCCGTGGACGCGGCCATGCAGAAATACAGCACGTTGCTGTCGTCCACCGGCGGCATGAAAGCCGATGGCAGCGGCATCACCGGCCGTCCCATTGGTCGTGATGCCTTGCTCGTCGAGCTGTTCGCGGAAATGGTCGCCGCCACGCCGGAGGATCTGCTCAAGATCGCCGATCAGGAGTATGCCTTCTGCGAAGCCGAAATGATCAAGGCCTCGCGCGAAATGGGCTGTGGCGACGACTGGCTCAAGGCCGTCGAAAAGGTCAAGCAAGCGGCCGTGCCCGCGGGCGATCAGCCGGTTGGCATTCGTGATCTGGTCTGGGAAGCGATCGATTACCTCTGGAAAAAAGACCTCATCACCGTCCCGTCGGTCGCCGGTGAAACCTGGTTAATGTCGATGATGTCGCCCAAGCAACAACTGGTGAATCCGTTCTTCACCGGCGGCGCCCGCATCAGCGTTTCGTATCCGCACACGACGATGCCGTTCGACGCCCGCATCCAGAGCATGCGCGGCAACAACCTTCATTTCTCCAAGGCGACGGCCCATCACGAAGTGATCCCCGGCCATAACCTGCAACAATTCATGAACGCCCGCTACGGCAACAAGCGCGGCCTTGGCACTCCCTTCTGGACCGAAGGCGGGGCCCTCTACTGGGAGTTCGTCCTCTACGAAAAAGGCTTCGCAGCCAAACCCGAAGACCGCGTCGGCTTCATGTTCTGGCGCATGCACCGCTGCGCCCGCATCCATTTCTCGCTCAATTTCCACATGGGCAAATGGACGCCGCAACAGTGCATTGATTACCTCGTCACCAAGGTCGGCCACGAACGCGACAACGCCGCCGGCGAAGTCCGCCGCTCCTTTGAAACCAACTACGGCCCGCTCTATCAACTGGCTTACATGATCGGCGGGAAACAATTATACGCCTTGCGCAAGGAACTGGTGCTGTCCGGCAAGATGCCTGAGAAGGAATTTCATGACAAGATCTGGCAAGGCGGCGGGCAGCCGATTGAGTTGGTTCGCATGCTGGTGGCCAATCCGCCGTTGACGCGGGACTGGACTCCGAGTTGGAAGTTTGCGGAGTGATGGGCTCGCCAAAAGAATTGAAGGGGCACGTTTAATAACGTGCCCCTTCGGCGCCAGAGCTTGGCGTTGCCGAAGCCAAGATGTCGGCGTATGCTGGAAACGGCGTTTGCCAATAAGCATTCCACAAAGGCGCATGCAATGGCTTTAACCAATCCTTCCGTCTTCGATCTTAGCCCCGCGGAAAAACTCCAGCTCGTCCAAGACTTGTGGGACGATCTAGCCGCTGATGCCGCTGCCGTGCCCGTCGAGGAGTGGCAAAAAGCGGAATTGAATCGTCGCAAGGACAATCTCAAGAAAAACCCCGCCTCGGCTTCGTCTTGGGAGGACGTCCAGCGCAGGATCCGCAAAGGACATGGCAGCAAAACTAATCATCGCTGAGGAAGCCGAAGGGGATCTTGACGAGGCCTATGCCTGGTATGAACGGCAACGCCCAGGCCTCGGCGAAGACTTTCTGCGCTGTGTCGATGCTTGCCTGCAATCCACTCGCCGCAACCCAAAAATGCACCCGGTCGTATTCAAGCAATATCGCCGAGCCTTGGTGCGCCGCTATCCCTACGCTGTATTTTTTGAATATGCTAACCGAGCCATGACCGTTTACGGCGTATTTCACACATCTCGCGATCCGAACCATTGGCGAACACGGCTGTCATGAACGAACACCTCCCAGTTGTTTATCTGGCACGACACGGTGAGACGGCATGGAGTCTCACGGGCCAACATACGGGGCTCACTGATTTGCCGCTCGTCGAGCGGGGCGAGCGGGATGCCCGCAAGCTTGGCGAACGGCTGCGCGGGTTGACGTTTGCCAAGGTTTTCACCAGCCCTTTGCAACGTGCGTCGCGGACTTGCGAGCTTGCCGGTTTTGGGGCCGTGGCTCAGATCGATCAAGATCTCGTGGAATGGAACTACGGCCAATATGAAGGCAAACGCTCTGCCGAGATCCTGGCAGAGTGTCCAAGTTGGGAACTGTTTCGCGATGGGTGTCCTGGCGGTGAAACGCCGCAGCAAGTGGGCGCCCGTGCGGACCGCGTCGTCTGCCGAGTGCGGGCGCTGCAGGGCGATGTGCTGCTGTTTTCGAGCGGGCATTTCTTGCGGACGTTTGCCGCGCGCTGGCTCGGGCTCGAGCCGGCAATGGGCAGACATTTCCTGCTGAGCACGGCGAGTTTGAGTGTGTTGGGTTATGAGCACAATGTTTCGCAGCCGGTAGTGCGGCTGTGGAATGAGCAGCGTGGCACTGCTTGACGGACGCCAGGCACGGTTTGACTTCTTGGGGAGACTCGGACGGCGTCCGTCAAGCAGTGGCACTGGCTGACATGACGTCATTTTCCTCGCCAGGCTTTGGCGGGCCACTTGAGGATGGTGCCGTCGCTGCTGCCGGTGACCAGTGTTTCGCCGTCGTGGGAAAAGGCCAGGGCGGAGACGGGACCGCGGTGGCCTTTGATTTCAGCGAGCTTTTTGCCGGCGGGGATGGACCAAAACGTGATTGAGCCGTCTTTGTGGCCGATGGCGAGGATTTTGTCGTCTCGGCTGAAGCACCATGACGCGAAATCCGTGTCCAGCTTCTGAAATCGCACGATTTCGGTTCGTTTTTTGAAGTCCAGGATCGTAACGTCTTTCTGTCCATCATTGGCCGCCAGGACATTACCGTCATGCGAGAATAATAAGCGTAGGGCCTCGCAATCGAACAAGTCTTCTGTCTTGCCTGTGGCCAAATCCCAAACCAGAATCTTGTGAGCGGCAGTGACGAGCTTTCCTTGTGACGAAATCGCGAGATCCCAAAAGATGCCCAAGCTCACTTGTTTGGACTCAATCTGCTTGCCAGTGTCCACGACCCAAACACGAGATGTTTGCTCCGAGGCATTTGATCCGGGTTTACGCTCGAAGTCGATTCCCAACCCAATAAGTGTCTTCGAATCCGAACCAAAGACAAGCGCATCGGCTCTCCAATTCGGGCATTTCAAGCTACGCAGAACCTTCCGACCTGGCACATCGATGAGGACTATGGTTTCATCATTTTGAGCATAGGCCAATAATTTCCGGTCGGGAGAATGCGCGATTCTTTGTCCACCCAAGCTCGTAACCAATGGTAAACGCTTCTCTTCTTCAAGCGCCTTGGCACTGAGAAAATGAACATTGCGGCCGCAGGTCAGAACGGTTTTGTCCTCGTCGCCAAAAGCAAGGAAATTACAAGCGCTCGCCAAGCCCGCGGGCGCGCGGATGATTTTTCCGGCGTTGACATCCCACACGTGGACATTGCCACTCTTGTCGCTTGATACGGCTTTGCGACCATCCTCGGAAATTGCCAAATCAGTCACATCAAATTGGTGGCCCCGCCAGGAGTCGAGCAGTTGGCACGTCTGAGGGTTGAGCCAATCAATGGCATTGCTGCCCTGGCCGAAAACGGCCAGTCTCTTACCATTTGTCGCGAAAAGACTGGAGCTGCCTTTCAATCCGCTTGGAATATTCAGCCGAGGCTTGCCCGATGCAATTTCAAAAATGGTCCAGGCTTTGAAGTCCGATACAAAGAGAGTCCGAGCATCAGGTGAGAACGTCATATGTAACAATAAATAGTCGCGGGGGATAAACAAACTTTGAATCTTTTTGCCGGTTTCAGCTTGAAGAATGGCGATTTCTTGACGGGCTTCAGCGACGGCCACCCAGCGACCATCGGCTGAAACCGTGAATGGAACCTCCCACTCAATTTCCTTGCTGCGATAGTCCCACAGCTTTTTGCCAGTGGACAAATCCCACATGGTTGTTGTTGGATTAATGCCGCTAATGAGTTTTTTGCCGTCAGGCGAAAACGCGCAGGGATAGTGCCCAAAACGAGGTGTTTCAATTTCGATTTTCTGTTTGCCAGTGCGCAGGTCCAAGATTCGAATCGCGTGAGTCGGGGCCCAGGCGGGGACGGCAAGCAACTGGCTATCTGGAGAAATGGCCACTTCTCCAAATCTGGCGCTGGAGTCTGATAGATAATAAAGCTCGCGGTCGCCAGCCACGTCCCAAACAGTAACGGCGCCTAAGGCCGATGCGGCTACTGTTT
>DASRAT010000992.1:0-3599 GCA_035638015.1 Gemmataceae bacterium
CGACCTGACTGGCGGCGGCCGCCAAAACCTTGATTTTCTGCTCGGCAAGATTTTCGATCCCAGTGCAGCTGTCTCCGCCGATTTCCGCATGTCCGTGCTTAACCTCAAAGACGGCCGCGTGCTCAACGGCATCGTCACGGCCAAAACCGAGCGCACGCTGACGCTCAAGACCACGACCGATTCGCTTACCGTGCAACTTGGCGACATCGACAGCACGACGGAATCAGCGCTGTCGCTCATGCCGGACGGGATGCTGGAAGGGCTGACCGTCAACCAGGTGCGCGACCTCGTCGCTTACTTGATGGACAAGAACCAGGCGCCAGCGTCGAAGCGAAAACAACTCCTGGTCTGGGCCGATACGCGTTCGGTCAGCGCTCCTTACGGCGCCCAGCACAAATCGGTGCCTCATGCCGCCGCCATCATCGAAAAGCTGGGCAAGGACAAGGATCTTTATGACACCACGATTCAGACCGACTCGAAAATGATTACCAAGCGCGCGACTGGCGAAGGCGCCAAGGACCTCCGCTCGTTCGACGCCATTTTCTTTATCGGCATGCGCGAGCTTGGCATATCGAACCAGCAAAAGGCTGACCTGGAGGCGTTCATCAAGGAAGACGGCAAGGGCTTCGTGGCTGCCCACACCGCCACCACCGCCTTCATGTCGTGGCCTGAATTCGGCCAGATTCTCGGCGGCCGCTTCGACGGCCATCCCTGGGGAATCACCAAGGCCCCCGTCATCCTCGAAGATCCGAATTTCCCCGCCACCAAGCATTTCCCGGCCGTGTTCACGCTGAACGAGGAGTTCTATCAAACCAAGGACTTCTCCCGTGACAAGATTCGCGTACTCCTGCGTCTGGACGCCAGCAAATTGCCCAACAACAAGAACATCAATCGCAAGGATGGCGATTTCCCGCTGGCCTGGGTCAAAGCCCACGGCAAAGGCCGCGTTTTCTATTCGGCCCTGGGGCACGCCAACGAAGCCTGGGATAACCCGGACTTGCAGACGATGTGGCTGGAAGCCATCAAGTGGTCGATGGGAATGACCGACGCTGATGTGACACCGAGGCCGCTGGTCAAAAAGACTACAGCGAGACTTCGGTAAGCACTTCCTTTTTTTGGGCAAACACGGACAGGGGCCGAGGCTGGCTTGATGGAAGTTGCAATGTCTGACCATCCGGGCCATACACGTGAAGGTCAAGCTCCTCAAAGGCTACTCGTCACGCCATCACAAGCCGTCCGGGGAAGGCGGCGTCACTCTCAATGGCAGGGACCGATACCTTGGCCAGTGGCCGCCGTAACTCACCCGGCCGCCCGAAGCCGTTCAATGGGAATACGACCGCCTTATTGCCGAGTGGCTCAGCAATGGCCGCCAGCTGCCAGACGACGCCGCGGCGCGCGGAGCGTTCACCGTCGCGCACCTGGTGCGGGCGTGCTGAATGTGAGCATGAAAGGTCTCCCGGAGTAAGAGTGTGGAGTGTGGAAAAGCCGGTGCCGTGGCGGCAGGCGATTCTCGCCGAATTCAGAAATACAATTCTCGTCGAAACCCGGCGCGGAAGCAAATTTCAAGCGTAAGGGGCGTCGTTTGGTGTGACGTGTGGCCGTACAATTAAACATCGCTTCGCAGCGTCGCAGGTGGGCCCAAACTAAAGTGAGGGGCGTACACTGTTTGCCATTTTCTCAGGAGTCGCATGATGGTTCGCACCGCAGTGATGACCGTGGCCCTTGTCACCGTGTTCTCTGGAGGTCAAGTTCACGCCCAAACGCCGAGGACGCCCATTGATTTTTCTGACCTGTTGAAGGTATCGGAAGGGAAAAGACTGCTCGATAAAGCCGCCAACGAAATGCAAAAATACGCCCTGGGCAACGAGGGCGTGGCTACCGTGAAGTCCGCTAACGCCAAGAGCATGACCTTCGATTGGAAAACGGGACGCCCTGCAAGCGGTTCCGTCACGGTGGTATTCGACCTGCATCATCGCCATCGCCTCATGGCCGAGCGCGAACTGGTGATTGCCACGCCGTTCGGAAAAGTGAATCGCAGGATACCCGAGATCTATGCCTTTGATTGTCATACGGAGGTGCATGTCGAGTACGACCTCAAGGAGGACCGCGGCCGAGCCCGGATTGCCCACGGCCGATTAGCCATTCCACTGGTGCCCACGTTCGACTGGGAACTGTGGGTCAACTTTGAATTCGGTTCAAAGTAGCCCGACGTGCCCGCGAACCGCCGCGTCCAGACGAGATCGAGTCTGGACTCATCATCACGGCCGAACATGGCCGGCCCAGTTCGTGGGATCATTCCACAGTTGTATGCGTGGAAGAGCGCCAAGTGGCTCAAGGCCATCGACTGGAGGCTACCCTGGTTCGGCTTTCACGAAGCGCCGTGGCGTCTCAGTACAGCATCGACCTGCTCGTGCCCCGTAGGATAGCCCGCCTCTTTAACGCGGGCGCCCGCGGCCAACAACTCTTCGATGATCTGAAGCTGATCTGGCCACCAAGGCTCGTTGATGATCGACCACACGGCGGTGCCGAGCACTGTGGTGCCGTGCATATTGCGGACTTCCAACGGCGCATTGCGCCGGATGAGCAGCCTGACGGTTTCCAATTTGCCGCGGTTAACTGCCCAATGGTATGCGTTCATGCCCGTGCCGTCCCCCACCGTTGGAGCAACCCCATGATCCAACAAGTACTCCGCAACGCTCGTCTGGCCGAGGAAACAGGCACAACTGAGCGCTTCGGCCAGCGCCTGCGGTTGATCGCTAAAGAATCCCTGATCATACCATTCGATGATCCGCGGTCGAATGACGGTTCGCTCCGTCCCAACGCCGAACAACGGCGCCGAGGCGTCGAAGCCGCCGCCCTTTAATACTCGAAGCGCGTCTCGGAATTCAGGATCGTCCTTGGCGGTTAATGAACTCATGATTGCCTCTAAAATTCGGTGACGCTGTTCGCGAGGAGCAGAGCTGCGTCGGTTCCCGCTCATGCTGCTGAGTGTTTTGTTGGGCGTCGACTCGTCACCCAAACGACTACGCGCCGCTGTTATTCTGAACTGATCCGGGGTTAGCCCATTGACGGCATTTAGAAGGACAGTATTAGGTGTATTTCACCGATTTGTATCACATCACCTTGGTGTAATCGGCGCTTCTGTCCTGGCGGAATACGCTGCCGGTTGACATACGTGCCGTTTGCGCTGAAACTCCGAATAGCGACGAAGAAGCGCGCCGAGCACGACGGGTTCCGGCACTGTAAGCCGGACGACTACTTCGGTGTCAGCCATTTGCGCCTTTACCTCGCCTATGGCACAAGCTCACCCGCGGCGGCCGCTGGCGAGACACAAAGCTCAGCCCCCTGGACCGCTGCTATCCGCCGCCTGCGGCAGGGTCGGGCCGCCGTGCGCCAAAAGACGCCGTGTGCAGGCAGCCACAAACGGCAGAAGTCGGCCGGCCTTCATCACGCTGATTAACACAGCTATGATGAACAAAACCAAGCTCCAAAGGATGTGATCCATCCCCGCAATCGAATCGCGTACCGCCAGGTAACCGGAGGACGCCCACGAAGCCAGCCACATGAAGGCAGCCGCCATGGCCAGCGTAATGGACAGG
>DASRAT010000993.1:0-9553 GCA_035638015.1 Gemmataceae bacterium
CATCCCGCAATCGAATCAAGCCGGTAACCAAGGGCATGCAATGGGCAACCCAAGCAGGAGCGAAATGCCTGTCAGTCGTTGCATCAGCGAAAAAACACCGTTTCCCCCGGCCCTTGGAGCACGATGTCAAAGCGATACACAATTATGTCAGCTCCGCTCCCTTCCCGCCGCCCCAGCAACCGTTCACGTCGCTCCAGTGGCACGCAGCGTAACGCCGGATCGTCAGCATTTTCCGGCTCACCCGCGAAGTACAACCTTGTTAATAGGTGGTTAAGTAGTCCGCGACCAAATACAGCAATGCAAATGTGCGGCGCCTGCATGCGTTCGCCATCGAACGGTACTTTGCCCGGTTTGATGGTCTCGAACCAATAAGCCCCATTCGCATCGGTGCCGCTGCGGCCGTAGCCGAGAAACGCATTCATATCCTCTGGTCGCTTACGCTCCCGGCTCGCCGGATAATAGTAGTGACCCTCGCTGTCGGCTTGCCAAATCTCGATGATGGCGTCCGGCACGCCAACATGGTCGCCATCGTAAACATGTCCTTCAATCCGAATTCGCTGGCCTACGGTTTCCGCAGTTGTCAAGACATTCCGAGTGGCATTGGCGTGCAGCAAACCGTGGTGGAAAAACGGACCGGTCGTTTGCGAGGGTGTCAAAAGCACATCGCTCATCGTGACACCGCCTTTTCGTTTTCAAACGGCGTCGCCGCGCTGCCGGCCAGGACAATGTCCCAGCGCCAGCCCAAGGCCCAAAGTGGCTGCGTGACTTCATGATCGTACGCGGCAATCAGTCGCTTGCGGGCTTCCGGCGTCGGCACGGAATGCAAAACCGGATCTAGCTCCAAAAGCGGATCATTGGCGAAATACATCTGCGTGACCAACCGCGAGGTCCACGACGGACCAAACAACGAGAAATGAATATGGGCCGGCCGCCAGGCGTTGTGATGATTCTGCCACGGATAAGCGCCCGGCTTGATGCTGACAAAGCGGTAACAGCCCGCCGCATCGGTGCGGCAACGGCCAATGCCCAAAAAATTGGGATCAAGAGCGCCCGGCCACTGGTCACCCTTGTGACAGTATCGGCCCGAAGCGTTGGCTTGCCAGATTTCCATGAGCGTATGAGGGACCGGTCGGCCGAATTGATCCAGCACTCGGCCGGTCATAATAATGCGCTGACCGATGGCTTCACCGCCTTGAACTGTATTGCGTGTCAGGTCGGCATCCTCGGTAGTGATTTCACTCAGTGCCGGTCCCGGTCCCGTGCGTTCCGAGAGTGTCAATGGTACGTCAATAAGCGGCAAATGCGGCGCTCGCTTGATCGTCGAGCGGTAAGCCTCATACAGGTAGGGCGGAAAAACGCTGGCATCGCCGCGGACGATCTTGCCAATGGTTGTAGTCATGGTTGTCCCACTTCGCTCAAAACCTTTTTGGCCAATGCAAACGCCGAATTGGCCGCGGGAACACCGGCATAAACCGCGACGTGCAGCAACACTTCAGCGATTTCGTTCGGCTGCACGCCAGTATTCTGGCTGGCCTTGATGTGCAGCGCCAATTCCTCTTCGCGCCCCAGCGCCGCCAGGATTGCGATGGTCACCATGCTGCGCGTGCGGCGGTCGAGATCGGGGCGGCACCAAAGCGTGCCCCACGGCACTTCAGTGACGAACTGCTGAAAAACAGCGTCGAAGCCGGTTTGTTTGGCCAGTGCTTTATCGACATGAGCGTCGCCCAGCACTTCACGGCGGACGCGCATGCCTTTTTCAAAGCGTGTTTCTTCCACCTGGGGCTTCCTCCCTTGGTTTAGGCAATGCCGCTTAGATTGTACGCAAACGTATGACTTTGGCAACAAAGTCCACCCCGACCCAGGTGCGCATGTGGGTCACTTGCTCTTCAATGCCTGTTCGATGCCCGCCTCCGTCAGAGGTGAAATCAGCGCATAGCCCGCTGCGTTGGGATGCACGCCGTCGCCGCTGAACTTCTTTTGCATGGCGTTTTTCTCATCTTTCATCGGCGTGTGGCAATCCACAAAAACGACGCCTCGCTTGGCCGCGTAGCCCTTCATCCACGCGTTCAAGGCGACGATTTTCTCCGCTGGCTCCATGCCTTTTTGCCACCAGTAATCGTACGCGGGCAAGACCGATAACAGCACGACCTTGACGCCATTGGCCTCGGCAAGATCGACCATCGACATGATGTTGTCCTCGATCATCGCCTGCGTCGAACGGCCGGTGTTGCCGGCGATGTCGTTGGTCCCGCCGAGAATGACGACGGCCTTCGGCTTGAGCGCGATCACATCGGGCCGAAAACGAATCAGCATTTGCTGTGTCGTCTGCGAACTGATGCCTCGGCCGATGTACGGCTTGCCGGGGAACAGTTTCTTGAAGTTCTTGCCCCAGTTGTCGGTAATGGAATCGCCGATGAAGACCACGCGCTGTTCGCCAGGCGCCGGCGGCGGCAGCTTGGAATTGGCCTCGCGGTATTTCTTGAGGTCGGCCGGATCGGTCTCCAGCACCTCCTTCCACTTGCTTCCTTTTTGGGCGGGCTTGGCGTCTTTCTGTTTTGGATCTTGCTGCTTGTCTTGGGCCGTTCCGTCAGAAACGGCCAGCAACATGGCGGCCGCAATGATTATCAACAGGATTGGTTTGAGACGCATGAGCATGAGGCAGTTCCTTTCTTTGGCCGAACAAGTAGGGTGGGTGGAGTCTTCGGAACCCACCAGTGCAAAAGGTGGGTTCCGAAGACTCCACCCACCCTACCTCCAATACCATTACAGTTTTAGCAACCGCTCCGCATTGCGCCGATAAATCAAGTCGCTAGTTTTTGCATCCAAACCCAAACTCTCCAATGCCCGAATTGTCTCCCTGATAAACAGTCCCGGTTGCGGGTCAAACGGCATGTCCGACGCAAACAGCACATGCTCCGCCCCGAAGAAATCGAGTCCGCAACGTGTGCCTGACGCGGAGCCGAATAGCGCCGTGTCGCCGTAGAACATGTGGAAATAATCCAAAAGCGGTTTTCGTAAACCTCTTAGCACTCCACTGTAATCTTCGTCCGTGGTGCGTTTGCCCAACTGTGCCCAGCCGTGTTGCATGCGATTGGCAAAGTAAGGAATCATCGCCCCCAGGTGATGAGCGATGATCTTGATGTTGGGAAACTTGTCAAACAAACCGGAAAACACCAGGCGAGCCATCGCCGTGCTGGTCTCGTAAGGCCAGCCGAAGGTCCACCAAATTTCGTAGCGCGATTTCGGCTCGCTGGCGTAATCTTGCATTTCCGCCCCACGCGCCGGGTGGAGGAACACGGGTAAATCGTAGTGGGCCATGCGCTCGAATAGTGGAGCAAAATCAGGGTGATCGAGCGGCCGGCCTGCCGCGTTGGTGAAAATCTGGACACCGCGAGCGCCCAGATCGCGCATGGCTCGATCCAACTCTACAGCCGCTGCATCGGGGTTGTTCATCGGCAGTGACGCGACAAAGCCGGGGAACCGATCCGGATAACGCCGTACAAATTCGGCCATGCCGTCATTGGCGAGGCGCGCCAGCAGCGGCGATATGTCTGGCCCCGCATAGGCCTCGATAGGCGGCGAGGCCAAAGAGATGATCTGACAATATTCGCCGAACTCGTCCATGAGGCGGAAGCGGGCGTCCAGGTCGGTCAACAGCGGGACACGGCGGACACGTTCGACCATGTCGCCATGCTGGGCCGCAACCTCCGTAAACTTGGTCACGAAGCCGGGCGGAAAAAGGTGATTGAAGATGTCGATTTTCATGGTGTGCCTTCTTTAGCGGCAAACACACTTTCAATCCGGACGCCATTGGTGGTGCAGTTCGTCGAGTATGATGTCCTTTCGCGGCAAGTCCAGTGTAAAATTGTTCCAGCATCCTTCCTTGCGAAAACGCCTCGGTTTGCCTTCCCTCCCGCCTTGACCTAGTGTTGCGTTGGAACAAGAGAGGACGGCACACCATGTCTGCGGCCCAGCCCGCACATCAGGTACCCACGGCACTCAATCACGCCAAGACGGTGCGGTTTTTCCGTGGCTGCTAGTCCTTGCCGGTTATGACGTTGTGAACGGATTTACGGCGTTTGTGGCCGGTTTCCCAGCCGTTTGCACCCCCCTCAAATAAGATGAGCGACGTGCTGTCGCACGCCACGGCCCAGGCCGTGTTTTCTGCGTTTCGGATCTCGCTTTGCCTCCCGTCCCAAAGCGTGCTCCCCAAGAGCATCCGCCAAGGAGACCGACAGTGGGTCCGACTAACCCCCTCGCGCCCGGGCGCCGCCGCGCTCGTTTGCAAGTCGAGCTATTGGAAGATCGCCTGGTCCCGGCCACTCTGGCCCCAACTGCAGTGGACCAACTTTTCCTCGAGCAACTCAACGACGCCCGTGCCAATCCCGCCGCTTATGGGCAAAGCATCGGGCTTGATCTTTCCGGCGTGGCGCCCTCGCAACCGCTGGCGTGGGACGCGCGCCTCGTCGCCTCCGCGCAGGGCCATTCGCAGGACATGAACGATCAGAATTACTTCGCGCATACCGATCCGGCCGGCAACAACCCTGGCATGCGCATGGCCAACCAGGGCTATGCCTATAACGGCTGGGGTGAGAGCATTGCGGCGGGATACACCACGACTGCCGACGCGCTCAAGGGACTCATTATTGACGCAGGCATCGCCAATCTCGGCCATCGGCGGCATTTGCTGGCCATGGACGCCACCTATCAGGTTCAAAGCCAGGTCGGCATCGGCATCGTTCAGAACGGTTCGGGCACCTACAGCAACTACTACACCATCGACACGGCCCAACCCTTGAGCGGCGGCATTTTCTTGACCGGCGCCGTGTTCAACGACCTCAACAACAACGGCAAATATGACATCGGCGAAGGATTGGGCGGCGTGACCGTGACGGTGCAGGGCGGCGGCTCGACCACGTCTTTTGCTTCGGGCGGCTACAGCATCAAGGTCAATCCCGGCACCTACACAGTGACAGCCTCGGGCGGCACCCTGTCGCCTTCGTCAACGCAAACGGTCACCATCGGCACCAGCAATCAGCGGTTGCAAATCATCCAAGGCAAGACAAACGCCTTGCCCCCGGTCAACAGCACACCGCCGCCAGTTACGACTGCGCAGCACAATGCCAATGTTGCTGTTGTCAATCAGCTCTTTTCGACGTACCTGAAACGCACGCCGACCACTGCGGAGCTCAACACGCTGGCCGGCCAGCTGGATCAGGGACAATTGACGGCCGCCACGCTGACCAGCTCAATCAAGTCTGGCCAGGAATACAAGACTTTGTGCACCAGCTGGCTTACCAAGGTTTATAGTGACATGCTTGGCCGCCCGATCGTTCAGTCGGAAATTGATACCTGGCTGGGTTACCTGAAAGGCCCCGGCACCATGGACGCCATTGCGAACGCGATTGTCAACAGCCAGGAACATCGCATTCAGGTGTGGTCGGGCTGGGTGCAAGACGCATATCAGACGTATTTGCGCCGCACGGCCGGCGGCACGGAGGTCCTGGCCTGGGTCAATGGTTTCCAGGTGGGTTGGACCCAGAACATGCTGGTGGGGGCGGTCGTCGGCAGCGCCGAATATCAGAATCGGGTCGGTTCGACCAATAGCCTTTTTGTGGCGGCACTCTATCGGGACATGCTGGGCCGAACGGCGGCAACCACGGAGGTCAGCGCCTGGGTGAACGTCATGGGCAAAGGCGCCACACGGACCCAGGTAGTGGCAGCAATTTTGGGCAGCGCTGAATATCGCGGACGCCAAAACACGCTATGGGTCGGGCAGCTTTATAGCTCTTGTCTGGGGCGGCCGGCCGTGGCGACGGAGTTTAATGCAGTGATGACGGCGCTCAACGCAGGGGTGAGCTTTGAGACAATCACCAATGGCATCTTGACAAGCGCGGAATACTACTACCGGGCTTCGCATTAAGTCGCTAACGGCCCAGGAAGGCAGTCACTTCCTCCCAGCGTGGACTTCCTTGTCCACCCGCTTTGGTCGCTTTCAAGGCCGCTGCCGCGCTGGCAATCCGCACGCGCTCCTCCAACGGCAATCCCTTTACCAAAGCCGCTGCATAGGCCCCATGAAACACATCGCCGCATCCGGTCGTGTCCACCGCGTCCACGGTAAACGCCGGTTGATGCCGGGCCTGGAGCGCACCTTGACCTAGCCACCAGCTGCCCGCTGCCCCGCAGGTCACCACCACTGCTTGCCGCCCAGCGTCCCAAAACCGCTCGGCGGCCGCCGCAGGGTTATCAAGGCCCGTACGTTTTGAAGCAAAAGCCTGATTCACGACAACGTGATCGACCAGGGCCAACAAGTCGTCGAACCCCGGCCATTCGTCGCGTTCCAAGTCGCCCAACACCGTCCCACCGGCATCATGCGCGACACGCGCGGCCCGTATCATGCCTTCGATGCCATAATGATCGATGTAAATCGAGCGTGTGTCGCGGAGCACCGCCTCGGGCGGCCAATCGGGCGCCGCGCCTCGCGTCCCGCTGAGGTCAAACAACACCGTCCGTGTTTGCCTGGATTGATCCACCAGGATGGTGGACCGAATAGGGCGAGCGTCGGCTTCGATCCGCACAGAGCTAATGTCAATGCCTTCACGCTGAAAGGCGTCGAGAACGAAATGCGAGGCCTCGTCGGTTCCGAGCGTTCCCGCGAAAGCACAGCGCGCTCCCAGGCGTGCGGCGGCGACCAGGGCATTTCCCGTCAGGCCGCCGCACTGGCGCTCGCGGCCGCGCACACGCGTTTTTGTGTCAGGTTGTGGAAAGGCGTCAAGATAAAGCAGATCATCCACTGCGACGCAGCCAAGGCCCAGCATGTCCCAGCGGGCAGCGTCCGTCATACCTGGTGACCCTTGACATCGCCCTGCCCATTGCGTTCCTGCCGGCGTTGCGCCGTGTGCTGCTGGAGCATTTCGCGCTGGGCAGCCAGCAACTTGCGATGCTGGCTTAGCCCATACCGCGCCGTCGACCAAAAATCCATGGCCGCACAGATGAGCAACACTAGCAGCACCAGCAAAGCGCCGATCCAATAAGCGACAACGATCCGCACGGAATCTTTCTGCTCCTCGGTCAGCCGCACATTGGGATCGACGGCCTGAGCGGCGCGAACCTCCTCGCGGACTTGACGCTGCCCAGGCTCCAAAAACAGCCAGCCGATCAGGAGGCCCGCGAACACCACCAGCAGTGCGGTGCAAAACAGACGCCTATATGCTTGTTTCAACACGTAGCGGCGGTCATCAGCGCCCAGCGCGTCCGGCGAGCCGAGGCCGCGAAGCACCCGCAGTTGTTGGCGGCCAAAATAAACGGCCAGGCCCAACAGCAAAACCGCTAACACCAGGATGGAGCCAAGCTCGTTGGGGCTCATGTTGGGAAATGGGGGCAGGCAGGAGGCCGCCTGCGGCTCGGCGCCCAGCGCGAAGCCGCAAGCGGCAGGACGCGTTATTTGACGCGCTGGAGCCAAACCGACAACACCTTGCTGACGTTCTCCAGCGTCTCACCGGAACAATTCGCTGGCACGTCGCTCAGCCGGTGCCAGTGCTTGTAATCGAAGTCAATGATGTCAATGGACGGGATGCCGACGGCCAAAAGCTCGGTATGATCGTCCAGGACAGTGTAGCCTTCTTGGGCTTTGAAATTGTTGACCTTCAAATCTCGTGCGACGCCCCAAATATCCTTGCACAGATCCTTGGCCTTGAGCCAGGAATTGCCTTCATACGGAAATTGAGCGTCTTTGCCGCCAATCATGTCCAGCAGCACCGCCGCCGCGTATTTCGCCTTGCCCTTTTCCTTCTTGTAGGTCTGGGCGAAATGCTTGGAGCCAATGAAATACTTGTCTCGTTCGGAATCGAAGATGTATTCCTCGCCGTCGAAAAGCACGAAATCCACGCCGAAGCTGGTCTTCAGGCCCTTCATGTGATTGGCCAGCTCCATCAGGAATGCCACGCCGGAGCCGCCGTCGTTGGCACTGATGAACGTGTCGTGCCACTTCCTTTTGTCTTCTTCTTGATCGGCGATCGGGCGCGTGTCGTAATGCGAGCACAGAATAATCCGCCGCTGATTTTCAGGGAAAAAGCGAATAATGAGGTTCTTCATCTCAACTTCATTTTGCCGGGTGACTTGCTTGGCCTTGAAGGCTTGCACCTCCACCTTGAGGCCGAGATCCTCGAAATGCTTGGTGACGAGCTTGATTTGCGCCGTCATGCCGGGCGTGGCGGACATGCGCGGCCCAATGTCGCAGATCGCTTCCAGGTACTTCATCGCCCGTTTGCCGTCGAACGGCACGGGCTTGACGGCGCCCCCCTGATCTTCTTCGAGCGCGGTGGGCTCCACTTTATCGGGATCTTCCGCGGTTTTGTTCGCCCCGGTGGTTGCGACAGTGGAAAAGCAACCGGCTAGCACCACGCATAACACTGCCATCGTTCGCATCATGACGGTCCCCTGCCGTGCTGGTCACGGCGTAAAGAGTTTATCTGGCCTGCGTGCCTTCTCCCTTATACGCCCTTGGCGCTGGCATGTCCAGATGCTGGATGGTTGATTAATCAACGTTTGGTGGCACAAGCGGCTTGTCTGTTTTTGGGTTTTACAGGCGAGGCGCCTGTGCCACGGCGATGTCACCCATCCCATGCAAGTGAATTTTTGTTCCCTTAGCAATTGCGATTTCCGGCTTGTAACACCTGTCAAACGGCAAAATCCGCGCAAACCTCCAACTTTACGTTTGACTAAAAGCCGCTCTAAACTTACTATTCCTTCCAGCTTCACTAGCTTGTTGATATGTGCCGCCCGCGCGGCCGGCCGATGCGCATGGCCGGTTTGGTACGGACTCAACCTTTGCCCCTTTGGAGGTATCTGAAGTATGTACAGTGTCGTATTGATGGCCGCCCTCACGGCGGGCTCGGCGAGCCAGGATTGCTGCTTCGCTGGGTTGTGTGGTTGCTACCCGACCTCGTGCTACGGCGGCTGCTATGGCAGTGGCTATGGCGGCTATTACGGTAGTTGCTATGGCTGCTCCGGTGTGGCCTATAACAGCGGTTATGGCTACGGCGGCGGCTGCGTCGGCTGCTACGGTGGTTGCTATGGCGGCTGCTATGGCTGCTCCGGCGTCGTTTACGGCGGCGGTTGCTATGGCTGCGTCGGCTGCTATGGTTGCGGCGGCGTCGTTGTGTCGCCTTATCAACCTGTTGTCATGCCACCGGCTGACATGAAGAAAATCGAAGTCATTCCTGATCCCAAAAAGGGCGGCGAGCAAGCTCGTGCCAAGGTTGTCATCGACGTGCCGGTTGACGCCGTGCTGTTCATCGACAACCAACAGATGCCCACCAAGTCCGGCAAGCGCACCTTCGTGACTCCGGAATTGCGGCCTGGCCAGGCCTATTTCTACGACGTGAAACTCGTCGTGGGCCAGGGCGCCCAGCAGCAAGTTCAGACCTCCCGCGTCGTCCTGCGTCCCGGCGAAGTGGTCGCGGCGACGTTCAGCACACAGAATACCGGCACCGTGATCGTGGCGCCGAAGCCCTGAGTGCGGGTTTTCTTGATGTAATAACCAAGGCCCACG
>DASRAT010000994.1:0-3107 GCA_035638015.1 Gemmataceae bacterium
ACCCATGAAAATCTATGAGTTCGACAAGGATAACAAGCTGGTGTGGGAATATGCCGTGCCCAATGACAACAAGCGCAAGCAAACGCAGATGCGGCAAGTTCGCCGCCTGGACAACGGCAACACCCTCATCAGCGCCAGCACCGAGGACAAGGTGCTCGAGGTTTCGCCGGAAAAGAAAATCGTCTGGAGCTACCCTGTCCCCTTCCCGTACCTGGCCACCCGCCTGCCCAACGGCAACACCCTCATCAGCAGCGGCGACGGCTACGGCAGCCCACGCGGTTGGTACGTCATCGAGGTGGACAAGGCCGGCAAAACCGTGTGGAAATACGGCGGCGCCGACGCTCCCAAGGATCAGCAGATGAAGTTCCCGAGCGGACACATTCGCTTGGCCAACGGCAACACGCTGATCGCCGAGGCGCAGGGCAATTTGATCCGCGAAGTGACGCCGGACAAGAAAGTCGTCCGTCGGATCACCAGCCCGGCGATGAAGCATCCTTGCACGATTGCACTGGTTTCGGAGTGAGTTGCATCTGCAACTCATAGAAATGCTGTAGGACGGCTCTCCAGAGAGCCGTCCTACATTGCGTTTACATTATTACTCGCTGCCTTTCTTCATCATCTTGCCTTGATTCAAGCGCAAATTCAAAATCCGCGCGAGTTCCGGGATAGGCTCCTTGTGCTCGTCCACCCGCAGATCAATGTAGCGGTCGCCTTTTCCGTTGGGGCCTTTGCCTTCCCTGACAACAAGGATCGCGGCCGAATTGGGCGGCGGCTTGCGTTTGTCGCCGCCGACTTTTTCGCCCGCTTCCAGTGCGGCCATCAGACGGAAAGCTAACGCACCTTTGGTCTCCTCAAACGCCTTGGCCATTTCGTCGACGACTTTTTCACTCACCAGGATATTGCCCTGGCAAGCATAGAACTTGCCGGTTTTGCCGCCGGCCCAGGCCTGGCATTTTTTGCCTGTGAACGATACCGCATTGCCTTTGGCATCGATCAAGCCGAGTTGGCGTGATTCGATTTGCGGGTCGCTGTCTTTCAGAGCCTTGAGCGCTTCCTCGGCCGTCATCCCTTTGGTCAAGAGCGCGACGCCATTTGGCCCGTGGAGGATGTTAACGGAGGCCTGGGTGGCGACCATGCCGACGCCCGCCTTGCCGTGCGGCACGACGTTGCCGACGCCGAGATATTTGCTCGACACCGCGCAGCCCCATTCCTGAGTGGCCGGATCGTAAGCGACAATGGAGAAAGTGTTGACCTCGATCTCTTCGGGCATTGCCGGCTGCGATGCGGCCGGCATTAACCAAACACCGGCGGTAATTGCCACTGCGAAACAAACAACAAGCTTGCGACTGCGACGAATCATGGATGTGGTCCTCTTCATAAAAAAACGAGCGGCGGGGCTTGTCCCCACCGCAAACCGCCGGCACAAGGCCGGCGGCTCGTCGAACTAGATTGTTACTTTTTCTTTTTCAGATGTTCATCGAGTGCTTTGGCCAGCGCCTTCACGGCATCGGCGTCTTTGTCGATGCGAAGGTCGACAACATAATCTTCCTTGCCGCCCTTGCCGTTGGTGTTGTCGTGAACAATAATCATGGCCGCCGCTTGTACTTTCCCCGGTTTTTGCCGGCTGTCGCCGCCGGCTTTTTGACCGGCCTCAAGCGCCCTCATGAACCGAATGGCCAGCGAGCCTTTGGTCTCTTCAAATGTTTTGGCCGTGTCATTGACGACTGCTTCGCCCGCCAGGATGTTGCCCTGACAGGCGTAATTCTTGCCCGTTTTGTGGCCGGCCCATTTGCCGCACTTCTCGCCGGTGAACGAGAACGAGTTGCCCTTGGCATCGACAATGCCAAACTGACGGACATCGATCTTCTTGTCGGATTCCTTGAAGATCTTGGCGATTTCCTCCGGGCTTTTGCCCTTGGCGAGCCAGGCAATCCCGTCGGGACCGAAGGACTTGTTGGTGGACGCCTGAGTGGCCACCGCGCCAACGCCGGCCTTGGCCCACGGCACAACGTCGCGCAGCGTGGGCACGACACTGGTTACAACTACGCCCCATTCCTTGGCTTCGGGATCGTAGCCCACAAGAGAGAATGTGCTGAAAAGAATGTCCGGCTCCTCGGTCTGCTGCTGGGCCTTGGCGGTTGGGCCGGCGACCCAGGCAATGGCCGTGGATGCCACGGCAA
Source organism: Gemmataceae bacterium (assembly GCA_035638015.1). Classification (GTDB taxonomy): domain Bacteria; phylum Planctomycetota; class Planctomycetia; order Gemmatales; family Gemmataceae; genus DASRAT01. The sequence continues at coordinate 2,181 of DASRAT010000994.1, forward strand.
GTAAGAATGGCAAACGGATCTTGCGCGTCATGAATGAAACCTCGTGAGAACTTGGGAGAAGGTGGAGACAATGATAGTCGCGAAGCGGGAAGAGGTCACGCGGAAAAAGTAATCATGGTGGAATGACATGGCACCGGTGAGGCGTCGTGCACTTTTAGCAATGGGCAGGAAGGTCATTGCCGTGAGCGCGAACCAATGCCGCGATGAGCCGCTGGGTGTTATTCGGCGAGCGCAGCAGTTAGGCAGTCTCCATCAAGCCGCGAAGCTCGGCGGCATCCACCAGCGCAACATCCTTCGCGCCACGGCGGTGGATGATGACCGGTTCGCGTGAGCCTGTGGCTTTGTCGCACAACGCGGCAAAATTGGCGCGGGCATGGGTGTAGGTGGTTTCTGAAGACATCACCGCACTCTTGCCTGTTGCATCACACGATCAACGCCTGTCGGTTAATCGCGGCCATATTGTGTCCACACTGGTCGAGAAAAAAGTCAATGCACGAGTTTCTGACTTCCCATGCCCCAACGGCATTTCGCGCCCTGGCGGCGCTGACGCTTCCGGGATTTCAACCATCGGCCCCTGCGCCCCCGGTTGTCCAATCGGCAGCGTCTTGAGCGACAGCAAATAATCCACAATATCCAGCAAATCCTGCTCCGGCAGATACTGGATCAATTCCGGCATCAGGGACACCGTCAGCTTCTTTTTGCTCTCGATATCGCCAATCTTGATCTTGTAGTCCTTGACATTGGCGTCGCGCATCAACAAGAACTCGGCGGTCTCTTCGATGATCAGCCCGTTGATGACCAGGCCCTGCTTGGTCTCCACCGCATATTGCTGGAACTGATCGGCAATGGCCCGGCTGGGATAAAGGATCGATTCCAACAAGTTCTCACGGCTGGCCTTGCTGCCAATGGTGGACAGGTCCGGCCCGA
>DASRAT010000995.1:0-4298 GCA_035638015.1 Gemmataceae bacterium
CGGTGGCGATCCAGCAACAAGGCGGCGTGACCGACCCAGGCGGCAGCGCCCGGCCTGTCCAGCCCACCGCGACTACCACGCTGGGAATCCTCGGCGATCCCAAGCCCAACCCCACGCTGCTCCCCGGCGTGATCAAGCCGCGTTCCGCCTTGCCCGCGGCCCCTGGCCAGCAGTCGCGCCCGTCACTTCGCCGCCGCATCATGAGGTTACAACGCCGCCGCACTCCAATACGGTTCACTTCTTGACATCAATGCCGCGTGTCTTGATCGCGATGTCTTTCTGAACAAGGATTTCATCCAGATCCTGCCGGCTCAGAGCTTTCGTTTCGATGCCGTTTGCAGGCACTTCCAGCTTGGACACCCACGCCACCGCATTGAGCAGCAGCTTGCGGAAATCGTCATTGCCGAGGTTGGAGTGATAGTGCAGCCCGGTGAAGCCGAAACCGCGGCCGCCGTCGGGGCGATCGTAGGCCCACGCCACCACCTGTTTGACGCCGGCTTTCACTTCCTGGTTGACGGCGGGATTGCCTTCACGCGGATATGACTTTTTGTCGCTGTCCTTCTTGAGCGTGCTGATCGGCGGCAAGGCGGTCAAGATCGGCGTCACGCCTTCCATTTTGTCGTTAAAGCGCATGTGGTAATACCACTCGTCCTTGATTGCAAACGGCTTGACGCCGCGCGTTGTTTCGTGCTTGGGGATCTCCTTGAATTCGCCTTGCCACACGGGGTTGACGGACCACTGCTGCTCAAAATAGCCGCCGATCCATTTCTTGAAGGCGTCGCCTTGCACACCTTTGTTAACTTCGACGGCATAGTGAATGGCCATGAAGCCCGCGCCGCGACTCATCGCTTCCTTGACCGCGTCATTGACCGCGGAGCCGCCGTCGTTGAGCAGGACGATGATCGTGTCGGCGTGTTTGAGATCCTTGGGCCAACCCTTCTTGGTGTGAACGGCGCAATAGGCGTTGGGATACTGGGCGTTGATGATCTGGGCGAAATACATGGCGGCGCCGAGGAACTCGTGATTGCCCTTGGCGCCGTGCGGGGCGGTGTCGGCGACGAAGACGATGCGCTGCACGTTCTTGGCCGCTTTGTGGGCAGCGTAGTCGAAGATGTCGCGCTCTTTTTTCTTCTCCGGCTGTTTTTCCGGCTGCTTGTCGGTCTGAGCGCCGGTTTGGGCACTCAGGACCAAAACGCCAAACGCCGCGGCGGCGAACGCCAAAAAACCTTGCAAACGGCCTAACATGTTTTCACCTGTTGAATGGAGAGGACTGAGCTTTATGCTTCCGATGCTATAGGCGGCGTAAGGCCGTGTCAACAAGCTGATTGGCGAGCCGAGCAGCGTTCGTTGTTGCGGAATACGTGGAGACCCGTTTACGGGCCTTGCCGCGGAGCGGTTTTAGGCCCGCCGTTTACGGCGGGTTGGTTGAGTGGGAGTGGAATTTCTAGCCCCGTTTACGGGGCTTTTTGCTTTTTTGGCTTTAGCCTTTTGGTCGCCTGATTGTGGCCCTCAATGGCAAGGCCCGAGAAGCCCCGTGAACGGGGCTAAAACCAAGAGGTGGGGGTCGCCCGTTTACCCGCCGTAAACGGCGGGCCTAAAACCGCTACGCGGGAAGGGCCGTGAACGGCCCTGCAGGACGTTCCAAGTCGCCGGTTGATCGCGAGCATTCACTTGCCGATTTTCTTGAGCGCTTCAGTTGCAGCCGTCCGAACCGCTATCCACTCCTGCGGTGATGCTTCGCCAATGCTTCCGACCAGTGTAGTTAGCGCGGGAATTGCCGTTTTGGCTTCCGGACCGATGTTTCCCAAGGCAATAACTACCTCCAGTCTTACATGTGCATGTTTATCCTTTAGCAACTCGATCAACGTGGGCACAGCATCCTTGGCGCTTGGCCCGATGAGCCCGATGGCAATAATGGCTTCAAGGCTGTAATCTTCGCTCTTCGCCATGTTGATCAATGCCGGAACAGCGTCCTTGGCCGCGGGTCCGATCCTGCCCAGAGCCTGGATTGCCGCATGCCAATGGCTGTCTTGGTCTTTCTCGCTAAGCGTCTTGATCAGCACCGGGACGGCATCTTTTGCCGCAGGCCCTATGCCCGCGAGCGCCTTTGCCAACAGGTATTTCATGTCAGTCGAGTCGCTGGCGTCCAATGCTTTGATGAGCGCCGGCACCGTTGATTTGGCCTCTGGTCCAAGCCACGCAAGGGCTTCAGCAGCGTACTTACGCATCTTGGGATCGGCATGCTTGAGCGCATCGGCAAGGGCCGCCGAAAAGCCTTGCAGATCGGAAGCCGCGAGCTTCGCTGGAGAAACTTCGCCCACATTGGCTGCAAGCGAGATGGTCTGCATTACCCAACGTTGGACGTCGTTATCGGAATCCTTCAGGGCCCGGGTCAAATGAGGCAGCATATTCTTGAATAGTTCGGTCCGCACTGGATATGGCAAATCGGACGGTCGGGAATAGTCCGTTGGTGCAAAATCCAATCCTTTCGGTCTAAGTTTTTCTCCTGTGGTGGGGACCGAGCGACCCTGGAATGACGTGCAAGCGCGCGCCATCATGAAATTGTAACTCCATGCCGCCCAGCGTCTGTCGTTCACCGATTTGCTGTCAAGCTCCTTGGCCAACACGTTAATGGATTTGGCGCCGAGGCGCAAGAAGGTGTTTTCAGCCTCGTCTATTACCGTCAATTCCTCCATCTCAAATGTCTCTTTGGTATCACGCCTCTTTAACCAACCAAGAATTGCCGCGGTAGCGTCCTCGTGATAGCCGTTCACACCGAATGCTCCTAATGCCTTGATCGCATCGATCTGAATGGAAGGGTCCAGCTCAATCACCAGCGTCTCTTTCCAAGCGGCAAAATCCTTGGCTTTGTAACGGAATTGCTCCTTTTTGGGTGGAGCAATGTCGGTGGGTTGTTCCCCAGCCCCACCTTCTCCGGCAACGCCGCCTTCCACTCCGCCTGGAGCGACTTTGGCCGTATTGTCATGTTGGATGCCTGCGGCTCCCTTCTGACCCCCTCCCAAGCCTGAACCGACTCCCCAGGCCACGCCGCCCAGCAGCGTGGCCACCAACATTAATGCCATCATTGGTTTCAGTTTCGTGATTAACATCGACTTGATCACTCCTTCCACCAAGGAAGCAACATTGGGCGCAAGCCCAGCCGCCGCCGTTGTTCCCTTGGCGATTAACGCCGCCGCTTTGATTGTTGTACTGTAAAGACCCGCTGGCAAAGCCGCCGTGCCGAGTTGCTCCAGCAACACGACTCCGCCCGCGGCGCTGAAGGCCGGTGCATAACGGGCCAGCCGTTTTCTCAGCATTTCCCGGCCGCGGGCCAGGCGGCTTGACACGGTTCCCTCAGGACACCGCAACTCCTCGGCGGCTTGCTTTTTCGTTTTGCCCAAGAGATCGCACAGGATCACGGGGGTTCGGTATTTATCAGGCAAGCGGTTCAGTTCACGGTCGAGGAGCGCTTGCAATTCCCGCCGGGCTGCCGTTTCCAGGGTGGAATCTTGGGAATCCATGGGCGGCACCTCGGCCTCTTTGTGGCGTCGGCGGACGGAGCGGCCGCGGGCCTGGAGGGCGGTGCGATAGGCCACGCCGTAGAGCCAGTTGCCCACGGCCGCGCTTGGCCCCAAGGAAGAGGCCTTACGCACCAGCACCAAAAATGTGGCTTGAAAGGCGTCCTCGGCGTCCTGAGCTTGACGGAGAATCCGCTTGCAAACGCCGAACACCATCGGGCCGTAACGCCGCACTAGCACCTCGAACGCGACCTGATCGTGCTTGACCACAAAGGCGTCGAGCAATTCGCGGTCAGGCAGATTGGCAGCGCCGGACAAACTCGCCATGCGGCGAATGTCCTGGATGACGCTGTCCCAACGGCTGCTGGTCATGGTGGCGGCGCCTCATGGTTGCGTTTCCTTTACATCATAATGCAGCCGGGGGTCGAATTTGGTCCGGATTTTTGAGCGAACTCGTGATTGCCCTTGGCGCCGTGCCACAAAGCGGCCAAGAAAGTGCAGCGCAACGTCTTCGTCGCCGACACAGCCGGAAAGGGAGCACTCCGCTGCGCGTCGCGGCTAATCGAATTCGCTGGCAAGCCGCTCACCCGATTTTCTTGGTTTTCCTCTTGCATTGTGTACGTATGTTCAGTTATAGTAAAGGTAGCAAGAGGCCAGGAGAGTCAGTGTCTCCTTTGCAGGGGTATCCCGTAATGCTACCGTCGGCTAACACGGGACCAAAAACAACGACGCGCAACAAAGCTCAAAAGGCGTGGAGGCTGGCTGACCGTATGCAGACTG